>VAXT01000082.1:13205-25634 GCA_005883245.1 Actinomycetota bacterium
TCGACGATGCCGCCGCAGTGGAGGAGATCGCAGGCTCCAAGCGGGAGCTCGAGAACCGCCTAGGACGTGTTGTGCAGGCGTTCTCCTATCCGTCAGGTCTCGTCGGCGAGCGTGAGGAGCGCATCGCAGCCGAGGCGGGCTACCGGATCGCCGTCTCCTGCGAGCCGGGCGTCAACGACCGCTCGACCGATCGATTCGCCATGCGCCGCCGCCAGGTCGATGCGCGCGACAGTCTGCTCGACTTCAGGGCGAAACTGGGAGGCGGCCACGACTCCTCACCTCCCCTCCGCGGGCTCTACCGGCGGCTCCGCTACAGCGCCGGCTGACCGGAGCTGCCGCTCGTAGAGCTCCAGATGGGCTCGTCGAAACGCAGAGAGGTCGAACGAGGTCTCCGCGCGGGCGCGGCCCGCGGTGCCGAGCCTCCGCCGCAGTTCGCGGTCCTCGACGAGCCGGCCAAGCGCCTCGGCGAGGGCCTCTTCGTCGCCGGGCAGGACGAGGAGCCCCGTCTCCCCGTCGACGACGAGCTCTGCCAGGCCGCCGACGTCGGTCGCGACGACTGGCAGCTCGGCCGCCATCGCTTCGAGCACCGAGACCGGCAGGCCCTCCGACCTGCTCGAGAGCACGAAGACGTCGGACTCGGCGAGGAGTCCGGGCACGTCGCTCCGCTCCCCGGCGAGTCGCACACGCCCCTGGAGCTCGAGCCTGCGGATTTCCGCCTCGATCGTCATCCGCTCGGGGCCGTCGCCCACGATCAGTGCTTCGAAGGCCTGGTCGGGCAGCATGGCGAGGGCGCGGATCAGCGTCGGGAAGTCTTTCGGAGCCTTGAGCCGGCCGACCGCGATCAGCCTCGGCGTTCGCCGGTCGTGGCGCGAGCGGGGCGCGCCGGAGACGTCGACCGCGTTGTGGATCACGACACTGCTCTCCGGGCTGCACGTGCCGGCGTCGAGACCTGCGGCGAGCTCGGTCTCGGAGACGCAGATCGTCTCGGTCGTCAGCGGAGCCATCAGCCGGTCCGAGACCCGGTAGAGGAGCGACGGCAGCCCCGAGTACGCGGAGAACGCCCAGCCGTGGACGGTGAAGAAACGGATCGGCACCCGGGCCGCGACTGCGGCGAGGCGACCGAGCACTCCGGCCTTCGAGCTGCTCGCGTGCAATATCTGAGGCCGCTCACGGCGCAGGAGAGATATGAGCTCGAGCAGGCCGGCGAGATCTCGCAGTGGATTGATCGGCCGGCGTACATGCCGCAGGGGGACGAAGCGCGCGCCGACGCCTGCCGCGACATCGCGGAGCGGGCCCTCGCCGTGGGCAGCGAGCACGACGTCGTACCGCTCGGCGAGTGCCGGGAGCAGCGCGGCCACGTAGGACTGAGCGCCGCCCACCTCGGCCAAAGTGATCACCAGCAGGACTCGTGGACGCGGAGGCGCGTCCGGCATGGCGCGGAGCGTACCGAAGGGCTCCGACCTTTCCCGATGTCGAAGATCGCTCTATCCTGGCCGGCGGAGGCCCCCTGAGCGCCGCGCATCCAGCTGCATTTCACGGCCCCGCTGCGTTGGCGGCTCGCAGCGCGGGCCGGCTTGCCGCAGCCGTCGGACTACTCCTGTTCGCGGTTGCGACGGGAGTCGCGCTCTCGAAGCATCCCTTCCCGTGGACGCTGGTCCTCGCCTTCGGGATCGGCCTTCTGGGCACGCTGGCACTCGCAGTCGCCCGCTACGACGCCGCCGTCGGGCTCGGCATCGTCCTGCTCGCCGCGGTTCGCATCGAGCCCGCCCCCGCGGACCTGATCCTCTTCGTCGTGATAGCGGTCGCGTGCGTGACCGGCCGGTTCTACATCCGCCGCATCCCGCTGATCGTGACCGCCTTGTTGAGCGTGTTCCTGGCGCTGAACATGCTCGCCTCGGTCGAGTTGATCGACGTCGGACGCGGCGTGACCTTCTTCGCGATCACGCTCTACCTCGTCATCTTCTCGCTCTGGCTGACGGGCTACGTCCATTCCACCTATACGGCGCGGGTCGTGCTGCGGGCCTACATCTTCGCCGCGGTCTTCTCCGCCGCGATCTCCGTGCTAGCCCTGTTCGTTGCGTTCCCCGGCCACGACTTCCTCATCCGCGGCCCGCGCGCTCAAGGCCTCTTCAAGGATCCGAACGTTCTCGGACCCTTCCTCGTGCCGGCTGCCCTGATGCTGCTCGAGGAGACCGTCGCTCCGCGCCTGCTCCGGGCACGCCTGGCGTCGAAGCTCGTGCTGCTCTCGATCCTGACGATCGGCATCTTGTTCGCCTTCTCGCGCGCGGCCTGGCTCAACTTCGTGATCGGCGCCTTCGTCATGTTCTGCGTGCTGTCCTTGCGCCGTGGCGGCGGACGCAGAGCGGCGACCTTCGTCGTCGCGGGCGTCTCGGCGACGGCCGTTCTCTTCGCGGCTCTCGCCGTCACCTCGTCGTTCACGTTCCTGAGCGAGCGCGCGCGTTTCCAGACGTACGACGTGCAGCGGTTCGGGGCTCAGCTCTCAGGCATCGAGCTGGCTACGAAGTATCCGCTCGGTATCGGGCCCGGCCAATTCGAGCGGATCTCACCGATCTCCGCGCACAGCACCTACGTCCGCGCACTCTCCGAGGAAGGAGTGCTCGGGTTGCTCGTCGTGCTCACGCTCCTCCTCCTGACCCTCGCCTTCGCTGGTCGCAACGCGATTCTCGGCCGGGACACCTACGGCATCGGCTCTGCCGCGCTGCTCGCGGCGTGGTGCGGCCTGCTCGCGAACAGCGTGTTTATCGACACGCTGCACTGGAGACATTTCTGGTTCCTCGCGGCGCTGATCTGGGCCGGAGCTGCCCGTCCGGTGGCCGGTAGCCCACTCGG
Organism: Actinomycetota bacterium; assembly: GCA_005883245.1. Lineage (GTDB taxonomy): Bacteria > Actinomycetota > Thermoleophilia > Gaiellales > Gaiellaceae > VAXT01. The sequence continues at coordinate 16,056 of VAXT01000082.1, forward strand.
CCAGGCGTGGTCGCCGTCTAGCCCTCGAAGTAGGAGATCGGCGAGCTTCGGCCGCCGATGATGACCAGCCCGAGCGCCGGCGCCCCCAGGCGCTGGAGGAGCTCCCGCATGTCGATCGCGTTCTCCGAGGTCAGCCGGTCGGGTCGGCAGACGACGATCACGCCGTCGACCCGCTGCGCGAGCACCTGACTGTCGACGAGCCCGAGCAGCGGCGGCCCGTCCAGCAGCACGTAATCGTAGTCCGACTCCTTGATGTCGTCGAAGAAGCCGTCAAGCGCACCTCCCGCCAGGAGCTGCGCAGGGTCAGGAGGCCTCTGCCCACTGGCGAGCACGTGCAGGCGGCCGCCGTTCTCCCTCGCGCTCCGGCGAGCGCCGACGGCCACAGCGCTCTCGCCGTGGCGGCCGCCGGCGAGCACCTCGGCGAGCCCGGGAGTCTGGGCCACGTCGAACAGCTCGTGGAGTCGTGGCCAGCGCATGTCAGCGGACACGAGCCAGGTCCTTTGTCCGGCCTGAGCGAGGACGAGGCCGAGAGCCGCCGTGACCTCGGTCTTGCCTTCGCCGTGCAGGGCGCTCGTCACGAGCACGGTTCGCTGGGTGGCCGGCGGCAGCTGCATGCGGAGGGACGCCTGGAGCGTCTGGTAGGCCTCGTACTCGATCGCGCTCAGCGTGTTCGGTGAATGGCCGAACCGGCGGCGAACGAACGGCACCTCCACCATCACCGGGAGGTCGAGCAGCCGGCTCAGCTCCCGGGAGCCGCTCACGCGCGGCCTCAGCTGGGCGCGGGCAAGCACGACCAGCGCGGCGATGAAGAGGCCGGCGAAGAGCCCGAAGATCGCGTTGCGGACCGGCTTCGGAGAGCTCGGGGAGCTGGGCGGTTCCGCTCGCTCGCCGAGCTCCAGCGCCGGCCCGCTGTTCGCGTTGAGGGCGAGGTCGGTCAGCTGCTGCTTGACCGTTGCGATCTGAGAGCCGATGTCGGCCTGGTTCAGGGGTGTGAGCGACGCCTGGAGGCCGGCGAGCTGCTTCGTCAGCACGGCGCGCGTGCGCTTGACCCGCTGCTGTTGGTCACGCCGCTCCCGGGCCAGGAACGTGGCGGCCACGACGTTGGCGATCGCGGCGGCGCCGCGCGCCGTGTCGTCGGTGCCAACAATGCTGATGACGTTCGCGTCCTGGTCTACGCTCGCGTGCACCTTGCCGCGTAGCGAGTTGACCGTCTCTCCGGTGAGCCCATTCTTCGCCGCGGCGGCGAGCAGCGGCCGATAGGTGAGCGAGGCCTTCACCGTCGCGAGGTCACGCTGGGTCGACTGCGCATCCGAGGCCACCGCCGACGAGGGCGTCGTATTGAGGACGAGCTTCGACGTCGCCTGGTAGGTCTTAGGCAGGAGCAGAGAGATCACGAGCACCGCGGCCGTGAGCGCGACGACCATGCCGGCGACCAGCCAGCGACTGCGCCTGAAAGCGTCGAGGTAGCGCCCAACGTCGACTGGATCGTCCGGCGGAAGCTCGGGCGCGGTGTATCGTCCAACGCCGTCGTCTAACACTCTTCGGTCCGCCATGGCTTCTGACGATAGCGCTCGATCGACCGCGCGGCACGTCTTTTCGGCCCCGCGGTTGCTCTCGTCGCGGGGCGGAAAAGCAGCGGCGCTGGTCCTCGTTTGGCTTGTTGCTGCGGCAGTTGTGACCCTCGCGATCGTTCGCCAGAATGGCCGCGGGGAACCGTCTCATTCGCAGGCGACGGGCTCCCTCCTCTCTTCGTCCGCGGCCGGACCGCCTTCGGTGACACTTATCGGCCAGCACGGGACGGTCGATCGTCCGACCACGCTGAAGGCGGCCGCGAAAGCCCGCTCCGGACGCGTCGTCGCCGTGACGTTCTTGCTGGACGGGGTGCCTCTCGGCTCGGACACGAAGGCTCCCTACTCGCTCGCCCTGGACCCGGGGCTAGTCCCTTCGGGACGGCACCGGCTGACCGTCGCCGCGGTCGACAACCATGGCCGGCGCCGAGCGACCCAACCGGTCACGCTCACCACCGATACCTTCCGCACGCAGGCTCTTGTCGCTTCGCCCAACCGCGGTCTCGAGCGGGCGCTCGTCGCGTTGCGCAGCGGTCACGTCACTGTCCGCCTCACCCCCGGCCGGTACCGCCTCCACGACGTGAGGATCGGCGACGGCGCCCGCCTCCTCGGGGCGGGGCCGCGGACAGTGCTCTCTCCCCCGACCGGCGCGTCCTACTTCGCCGTGCTCGTCGCAAGAGGGCGCGGCATCGCGATCTCGGACCTCACGGTCGACGGCGGCGGCCCCGGACCGGGCCGCGGGATCGCGGTCGCGGTCTTCGACGGCTCCCGCAACGTGCGGCTCAGCCGGCTCCGCCTGATTCGCGTGCGCACCGACGGCGTCAATGTCTGGGGCGCGTACTCGAACGTCTCCGTGCAGGACTCGCTGATCGACGGCGACGGGGGTGCGCAGACCGGAGTGTTCGCCCTCGGCTCGGACCGCTCTCGCGCCACGAGCGTCATCCGCACGAGGATCCGCGGCTTCCGCTCGCATGGGATCCTGCTCGCCCAGCGGGAATACGGCCGGACCGCAGCTGCGCTGCACGGCCTCGCCTTGGACAACGTCGTCAGCGACATCCGCGACCCGGCTCGTGATCGCTGCTACTACGCACCGAACAGAGAGCCCAAGTGCGGGACGAACGAGGGAGGCATCTGGACCGGCGGCGTCGAAGCCGCGATCATCGGCAACACGGTCCTGCGTGCACGCTGGGACGGCATCGAAACGGTTGGCTCGTCGACGAGGACGACGGTCGTCGGGAACACGATCCGCGACACCCGCACGGGGATCTACCTAGAGCACTCGACGAACGACTCGCTCTTCGCGAGAAACGTTGTCACCGGCGCGAGGACCGGAATCAACGTCGAGTGGTCGCATGACGGCCAGGGCTCGACGCACAACGCGTTCACGTCGAACCGGATCGTCTCGGCGACGCAAGGCGGGCTCTTCGTCGATGTCGGGGACGACGGCAATCAGATCGTCGAGAACGTCTTCGTCGGCGGCGCGCGGCCGGCAATCGTCTTGCAGGGCACGTCCGACAACGTGGTCCGGCGAAACCTGGGCTGCCCGGCCGGGGACGACGAGCTGGTTCGCGAGCAATCAGCCCACTTCGACAGCGGCGCGCGGGCCGTGCCGAGACGGAACCGGTTGAGCGGCAATACCACCAGCAGCTCCTGTCGCACTCGTTGACGGTGAGGCCCGGCAAGCGCGAGGCGGCCGCGCGTACCTGGGATCCGCTGGCGGCCGGTTCGGCGAATCTCTTCTGGGCGAAGATCGGCGGCAACGGCGGCTACTTCGTGGCTGTGCTGATCGTGGCCCGAGCTCTCGGGCCTGCCGGCCGTGGGACGGTCGCCTTTATCACCGTCGCGGCACTCGTCGTCGCTCACATGGCCGGGCTCGGCGTCGGCGAGGCGACCATCGTGCTCTCCGCCCGGAACCCCGGGCGGCGGGCCGTCCTGCTCGCGAATGCCCTGGCGTTCTTCCTGGGTAGCGGCTTGACCGCGGCGACACTCTCCTTTTTGGGCCTCGCGCTGAGCGGGATCGGGCCTGCCGGCGTCGGGACGCCCGAGCTCGTGATCCTCTGGCTGGGGATCGTTTCCTGCGCGGCCGGGGAAGCCGGCTATTCCTTTCTCGTCGGTGTGGAACGGCTGCGGCAGCTTGCGCTCATCACCGGCTGCACGTCCTGGGTCTACGCGGGGCTCGTGTTCGCCCTCTGGGCCGGCCCGGGGCTCACCGTCGGCCGGGCAGCGCTGGCCTGGACGGCGACCGAGGCGCTGCGGGCCATCGTCCTGATCTCGCTCTCGAGCCGAGGGACGATCCTCGGCCTTCCCAGCCGGCGGCTCCTGGTCGAGGAGATCGGATTCGGGCTCCGGCTCTGGGTGGGCAGCCTCGCACGGTTCCTGAACTTCCGGACCGACCAGATCCTGATGGGGTTCATCGCGACCGAGGCCGCGCTCGGCCTCTATGCGGTCGCGGTCAACGTCTCAGAGGTGCTGCTCTACCTGCCGTCGTCGGCGGCGACTGCGCTGCTCCCGTTGATCGCTCGCACGGAGTCCTCCCGCCGCAGCCAGGAGACACTTCGCGCATTCCGTTCGGTCATCTTCGTGACCGCGGTCGGGGTCGGCGCCGCGGCCCTGCTCGGGCCCGTGGTGCTGCCGGCCGTGTTCGGGGACGCTTTCGACGAGTCGGTCGTCCCCTTCCTGTGGCTGCTGCCAGGCACGTTCGGCTACGCGGCGAGCGCGGTCTTCTCGACCGCGCTCGTCGGCTCGTCCTCACCCGGGCTTTCGTCGCTCGGCCCGATCGTCTCCCTCGTTGTCGGGTTCGCCCTCGACCTCGCGCTGATTCCGCCGTTCGGGGCGACTGGAGCGGCCGCCGCGGCCAGCGTTGCGTTTCTCGTCGGAGGCGCCACCGCGCTGATCACCTATCGCCGTGTGAGCCCGTTCACGTGGCGCTCGCTGCTCGTCCCCCACCGCGGCGACCTGGACGTACTGGTGGCGCTTGCGGGTCCGTTGCTGGGGCGCCCTCGGCGCGAAACAGTCTGAGGAGCCGAGGCCCTACGGCCGGGCGGCAGCGATGAGCACGAGGATCGCGATCGCGCCCGCGACCGCGACCAGCAGGAAGTTCGCCGTCAGCGCGGCCGTCAGAAGTCGCGGCCGTACCCGCCACGCCGGGCGCGGCGCGGGCGGCGGCGAGCTCACCAGGTGCGCCGGAGTCAACCCCGCCGCACCGGGCTCCTGATTGATCGGCGTGGGAGCGCTACCGGCCTCAGTAGTCGGGCCGCGCCGCCAGCCGACGACGCTCGCGAGCGAATCGGTAATGAACTGATTCAGGCTCACGTTCTCGCGCTCGGCCGCCTTGGTGAGCGCGGCATGGAGCGTCCGTGGCATGCGGAGGAGCAGACGACCGCTGGGGGTCGCCTCCGACCTGGGCTCAGGGATGTCGCGACCCTCTCGGAGCGCCGCGGCGATCCAGGCGGCCATCGCGTCCTTGAGCCCGGCGATCGCGTCCTCGGCTGTGTCTCCGCGGCTCGTGCAATCGGGAAGCTCCTCGGCGGCGGCTATCCACTTCCCGCCGTCACCCTCGCCGTCCTGCACGAGCGTGATGTGGTACGGCAGTTCGACATAGCGATCGACTGCGCTCGAATGTCGCCCCGAAGTGCGCATCGCCATCCTTCCGCTCACGGTTCGAATTCTACGCCTTGCCGCAACAAACGGCACGTACGAAACCGGGTCGCTAACGAATCACCGGCCGGGTCCGATCTCGGCCCGCAACTTCTCGAGCGCACGACGAGTCAGGCGTGAGACATGGATCTGCGAGATGCCCACCTCCCGCGCGATGCGCGCCTGGCTCATGCCCGCGAAGTAGGCGAGGTGGAGGAGTCGTCGCTCCCGCTGGTCGAGAGCACGGAAGCCTCGGGCCAGGAGCGCGCGGTCCTCTCCCGTCTCGTAACCGCGCTCGGTCGACGCCTTCACCTCCAGCCCCACCCCTTCGCCGTTCGCGTTCCCATCCTGGGAGAGTGAAACGGGCTCGTGCGAGCGAAACGCTGCCAGCGCCTCGAGCGCGACGTCGCGCTCGATGCCGGCCTCGCGCGCCAGCTCGGCGACCGTCGCCGGACGCTCGAGCGTCGCCGCCGACGCGGCGGCGCTCGCCCTGAGCGAGGCGTTCACCTCCTGGAGCCGGCGCGGAATCCGGATCGGGCCGACTCGGTCGCGAAGATGCCTCTTGATCTCGCCCACGATGCTCGGGATCGCGTAGGCCGCGAGATCGACGCCGCGATCGAGCTCGAACCTGTCGATGGCGTTGATCAAGCCGATCGAGCCGACCTGAACAAGGTCCTCGAGGTGCTCTCCGCGGCCGGCGTGCTGGCGTGCAAGCCGCCTCACCAGTGGAAGGTAGTGCTGGATCAGCTGCTCGCGCGCGTTGAGGTCTCCTTGCCGGTGGTACGCGTGCAGCAAGGCGCGGGAGGACATGACGCTCGCGGCGCTCGTCCTTCCATCCGGAACATGGCGACGTGTCGGTCCGTGGGCCGGAATCGGCCTCCGGGCCCGAGTGATTCCCCGTCTTGGCGCCGCCCTGACGCCGACTTCCATCACTGCCATCCTGAAACGCCTACCCCTTTCGCATTTCGATAATAGCTCGCCGCTCGCGACTAGTCGACAGCAATGTGTGCCGATCTGATGACTTGCCAGTTTCGCTCCCGGGTAGTTCTCAAATTATCGGAGCCAAAATCCACCGACCAGCTTGTATCTGGAACCACATCGTCGCTCGCCGGCTCGCGCGGCGGCGCAGCTCGTGCACGATGGCGATCGTGTTTCTTGCTTCCCTCGCATACCTCGCGCCGTCGGCTGGCGCGAGAGCTTCACCTGGGGTCGCGCACCCAGTTACGGGGGCGAAAAGGGCAAAAACGGCGCAGTATCACGGTTTGCGGGGTCGGCAGTATCACCGAAACGGCCGGAGCTCCGGGTCCGATTCGGGTTGGTTGCACGAATCGAGGTCGTCGAACGGTGAACTGGAAACCATTACTTCTCTTCCCGTGATATCACGAATCTCTGCGTCTCATTCACCGAGGCCAATGGGGAATCTGTTGATGTCCGAGCGCCCTTGGTTTGATACTCAGATCGATGGACTGAATCGTTCACAGATCGGATCCGAGAGGAGCCGCGATCCCCGCCCGATGTTCCAGATCGGGGCCGCCCTCGGATTGGTCTACGTCGGCTTCCTGGCGACTTGGTTCTGGGCGACACGGTTCAGGATGCGACCGCCGAGAGACGCTTATCACTGAAAAATCCCTGCTCAGAGGCGTTTGACAACCACCTCAGGATCGGCTAGTACCACATCTACAAGAGTGGAGGGGGACGGGTGGTGAAGCTCGAGGCTCAACGACCGCGGTTGGCACGAGTGCTCGTCAGTGCCGTGCTCGGGGCGTTCGGACTGATGCTCGCGCCGGTAGTCGCTCTAGGAGCGGGGCCCGAGCGCGCTCCGGTCAAGGCGCCGGCCCAGCTCAGGCCGGAGCCGTCTCCCGTCGCCCGTGCCACTACCACAACGGCGTCGACCACCAGCACGCCCGCCTCGAGCTCGACGACGTCGTCGACCTCACAGGTCAGCTCGGCGACGACATCGCGTCCCGTCGTCACCTCGACAGCCTCGGCACCGCCGCAGCAGCGACCGGCCACGAGTGCGAGGCCGAAGCCACACGCGCGTCCCCCCGCCCCCCCAAGAGCCACCCACAAGGTGAAGGCGGCGGTCAGGTCGCTCACGCACGCGATCCAACGGCCGGCAGCACGGTTCGCGCTGGCCGCGAATCCGGCGGGCTCCAGCGACACGGATCGCCTGCTGTTCATCGGCGGTCTCGCCCTACTCGTCCTCGTCCTTGGCGACGCGGCCTTCCTCGCCGTCTCGGCGCGCGTCATTCGAGAGCAGCGCTAGCGCGTCACGACGAACGAACTGGCACCGAGCAGCTTGCCGTAGCGCCCCGCAGAGAGCCGGCCGCGACCGGGCCAGACGTACCAGCGATACGTGCCCGGCCGAAGCTTGTACCGGCGGCCGTGGTACTTCCAGGAACGCGGCAGCTGCAAGCGCGCTCGCACGGGCCAGGCGCTGTAGACGCGGCGGCCGCGGGTGAGCACCACGTTGTAGTAGCTGGCACCTCGCGCGGCCGACCAGACGAGCAGGGGCGGTTTATTGACCTTCTCGCCCGGTCCCGGGAAGAGAAGCGCTCCGCGGGCGACGAAGTCGAGAGCCTTGGTGCTTACGTTGGCTGCCTCGTCGGCTACCGCCAGTCGGTAGTGGTATGTGCGACCGGGATGGAGCCCGGTGTCGAGGTAACTCGTCGCCGAGCTCGGGCCGCGGAACACGACGCTCTCCGCCTGGCCGCTCAGGCCCGGCGAGCGCAGAAGCTCCACCGACTGTGCGTCCGGAGTGGTACGCCAGTTGAGCTCGGCGGTGCGCTTGCCCGGCTTGGGAACGAGCAGCATCACGGCCGGTGCGGTTCCGTCGTACTTGATCGCGGCGCTCGCGGTGCCCTGGTTCCCCGCCCGGTCACTGCAGGAGCCGCCCACGAAGGCCGTTGGCGTGTCCGGGCCGGAGTAGGTCGCGTGGGTGCAGCTGACCACTCCCGAAGTGGCATCCGCGCCGCTGAAGTCGACCGCCAGCGAGTGGTTGTACCAGCCGTTCGCGTCCGGAGCCCGCCCCGGTATTGCGGTGACCTGCGGAGGTGTGGCGTCGTACCCGAGCGACAACGTCTCGACGGCGCTGATGTTCCCGGCCCGGTCGGTGCAATCGCCGCTGAGCGAGGCGTTCGCGGCGTCCGGGCCCGAGTAGACCTGCGGCGCAGTGCACGAGTCGATGCCCGAGGTGGTGTCCGTTCCGTCGAAGGCGACCCGGATCGGCTGGTTGTACCAGCCGTTCGAGTCCGGCTCGCGGGCCGGGGCGCCGAATGCATGCGGTGCCGTCCCGTCGTAGCTGAGCGCGAACGAGCGCACGCTCGTGTTCCCGGCCCGGTCGACGCAGGAGCCGGAGACGGAGGCGTTCTGCGAGTCGGGGCCGGAGTAGGACTGTGGCGCGACACAGGAGTCGATCCCCGAGGTCGCGTCCGTGCCGGCGAAGCTGACCGAGAGCGCGTGGTTGTACCAGCCGTTCGAATCCGGATTGCGCGAGGGAGTGGCGGTCACGACCGGGCCCGTACCGTCGTACCGGAAGCCGAAGCTCGAGTTCCCGCTCGTGTTTCCGGCCCGGTCGCGGCAGGTGCCGGAGACCGACCCGGTCTGCGAGTCGGGGCCGGAGTAGCTCGTCTGCGTGCAGGAGTCGATGCCCGAGGTCGCATCCGCTCCGGCGAACGCGATCGAGAGCGCGTGGTTGTACCAGCCGTTGTGATCCGGCCCGCGCGACGCGGACGCCCCGGTCACCGTCGGTGCCGTCGCGTCGTAGCTGAGCGGGAGGACCCTGACCGTCGTGTTCCCCGCGCGGTCACGGCAGGACCCGGAGACCGTGGCGTTCGCCGAGTCGGGACCCGAGTAGGATTGCGGCGCCACGCAGGACTCGATCCCCGAAGTCGCATCGGTGCCCGCGAAGCTGACGCTGAGCGCGTGGTTGTACCAGCCATTCGAATCGGGGGCGCGACTCGGAGTAGCCGTCACCACCGGGCCCGTGGCGTCGTATTGGAAGTTGAACGCGCTGGCCGCGCTCGTGTTGCCCGCCCGGTCGCGGCACGAGCCGCTGACCGTGCCCGTCGCATCGTCAGGCCCCGAATAGGTTGCTTGCGTGCACGCGTCGATCCCCGAGGTCGCATCCAGGCCCGCGAAGGTGACCGTGAACGCGTGGTTGTACCAGCCGTTCGAGTCCGGATTCCGGGACGGGCTCGACCCCGTCACTTGCGGCGCTGTCGAGTCGTAGCTGAGCCCGAAAGTGCGCTGCATGCTGTTCCCCGCGCGGTCGACACAGGAACCTGTGACCGAGGCGTTCGCGTTGTCAGGGTCCGAGTAGGACTGCGGCGAGGTGCACGTGTCGATCCCGGAGGTCGCGTCAGTGCCGCTGAAG
>VAXT01000147.1 GCA_005883245.1 Actinomycetota bacterium
CGGTACGCAATGACCTTCGAAGGAATCTTCTTCGAAGCTAGCGACTCAAAAGGCGCCTTCGTACGAGTGAACGACGCCTACCGCGGCGAGATCATGGGCGGCCAGTGGTCTGCGGAGCGGGACGCATACCCGTATCCACACGGCTGAAGCGCCGCCTCGTAGAATGGCCGCAATGATCACGGTGACGCTCCGTGGCCGTTCGCAGACGCTCCTCGCGGAGCGCTCGCGGCCAGCATTTTCTTCGTAGCAGCAGGCTGGCAGCCGCTCTCGTCCGCGACGCGGGTGTCGCGCGGGATGACCTCGTCGTCGACGTCGGCGCCGGCACGGGCATGCTCACACGGGCTCTGCAGGAGGCAGGCGCGCGCGTCGTCGCGGTCGAGCGCGACCCGTCGCTCGCGGCCGGGCTTCGGGCTCGATTCAGCGGCGATGTCTCGATCGTCCAGTCGGACGTCCTTGACTGGAAGGTTCCCGCGGAGCCATTCGCAGTTGTCGCGAACCTCCCATTTGCGGGCTCGGGCGCGATCCTGAGCCGGCTGCTCCGCGGGCCGGTGACGCGCGCCGCCGTCGTCGAGTGGGCATTCGCGCAGAAGCAGGCCGCCGTCTGGCCGACGACGTTGAAGGGCGCGTATTGGCGAGCGTTCTACGAGGTCGAGATCGTGAGACGCCTCGACCGCACCGCCTTCGCGCCGCCTCCGAGCGTCGATGCCGCCGTCCTGTGCTTCAACCGACGCGCGCAGCCCCTCGTCCCGACGGCCGAGTCGCAGCGTTACTGGCGGTTCCTTTCCGAGGCGTTCCATGCCGGAACCGAGCTCCGGCGCAGCGTCCTCACGCCGCTCCAGGCGAAGCGGCTCGCGCCGACCCTCGGCTTTCGACCGAACGCGCGGCCACGCGAGCTCGACGCGTGCCAGTGGGCAGGCGTCTACGCCTCGTTCAGGCGCGAGGCTTCAGGGGTACGATGGCGAATAGACCGATGACGGCGGACGACCCCTTCAGTACCGATGCCCAGCCTGCCCCGCATCAAGCGTCCGCGCTCGCGGGCCCGTGCCGAGGAACCGGTCGCGGCTCGCCGCGAGCCGGCTGAGCTCTCCGCCAACGGGCTCGTCTGGACCCACCTCGACGCCCCGGAGCCGGAGGTTGCGACCGAGCTCGCCGAGAAGATCGGCTGGCACCCGCTCGACGTCGAGGACGTCCTCTCGAAGCGCCAGCGGCCTAAGATCGACGAATACCCGGAGTACCTGTTCGGCGTCCTCCACTTCCCGTTCTACGACAAGGCCGTCCAGCGGCTGAACGCGGCCGAGCTCGATTTCTTCCTCGGCCAGGGCTACCTCGTCACGCTGCCCACCGTCGAGCTCCTGCCGGTGAGCCGGCTCTTCCAGCGCTGCGTCGCCGACCCCGAGCTGCGCGAGAACCTGTTCTCGAAGGGCTCCGGCTACCTGCTCTATCACGTGCTCGACGACCTCTTCGACTACTGCTTCCCGATCCTCGACAAGATCGGCTTCAAGCTCGACTCGATCGAGGACGACGTGCTCGAGGGGCGCTCCGAGGAGGCCGTTCGCGACATCTCGAACGCGAAGCAGGAGATCATCTCGTACCGCAAGATCATCAAGCCGCAGCGCCCGGCGCTGCGCCTGCTCGAGCGGCGGGCCGAACGCTTCCTGCCCGAGGAGCTGGAGCTCTACTTCGACGACCTCGTCGACGCTTCCGAGCGCATCTGGGACCTGCTCGACAACTACAAGGAGGTCGTCGAGGCGCTCGAGTCGACGAACGAGCAGGTGCTCTCGCACCGGTTCAACGATGTGCTGCGGATTCTCACGGTGTTCAGCATCGTGTTCCTGCCGGCGACGCTGATCGCGAGCCTCTGGGGCATGAACGTCGGGCTCCCGGGCGGCGGCGATCCGGCGACCGCGTCGACGCTCGAGTTCTGGATCATCATCGCGGCCTCCGTCGCCCTGATCGGGGGGCTGCTCGGCTTCTTCCGCTACAAGCGCTGGCTCTGAAACAGCTAGCGAGGCTGGGGGCCTTGCCCTCAACCAGGCAGGCTAGCGGTAGGTCAATGGCCGTAGCCGCCCTCGACGGGTACTTCGGTGCCCGCGCCTCGGGCGACTCGCTCCCGAAGCGCGGGCACAGTGCGTGCTTACGGCAGCATCACGAACAGGTTGTCGCCCGTGACATGCCTGTTGAAGTTGACCCCGCGAGCGTTGACCTTGACACCTTCGCTCGTCCCGGGCGGCGCCTGGCCGCCCGGATCATGGATCTGGCAGTTCACCTCGTAGGAGGCGTTGCCCTCGGCGCCCGTGAAGGACGTGTAGTGGATCGCGAACAACGCGCGGCCACCGCAGAAGTCCGGCGGAAGCTCGATCCGGTTGCCGTCCTCGTCCGTGACCTCGCCACAGCCGTAGAACTGGAAGGCGATCAGCCGGGTGAGCGCGAAAGTCCCGTGGTCCAGCTCGGTGCCGCCGGCCCAGACTTCGTAGGTGCCGTCGCCGCTCGCCGTCTTGGCGACGACGTCGTACGTGCCCTCGAGCTCCGAGACCAGCGTCACGCCGGTCGCCGACGCCGACGTCGTCTCGTCCACGAACACCTGGAACGACGAGCTCGAGTGCGCAGAACCCGCACTGCCCACAAGGACCGCCGCAGTCGAGAGCGCAAGCGCAAGCATCAGTGCAAAGCGCCGCATGATTCTCCCCTCTCGTTGACGCCCCAATCTTCCTCCCACAGGAACGCAGCGTCCGAGCGACGCGAGAGGGCGCTTGACCGTCGGGCGCGGATGACGCGACCGCTCTGGGCCCCCTGGCGCCTCGAGTACGTCGGCAGCGCCGACGAGCAGGACGGCTGCATCTTCTGCCGCGCGCTCGAAGGATCCGACGAGGACGGGCTCGTCGTGCACCGCGGCGAGCGCGCGTTCGTGCTCCTGAACAAGTTCCCGTACGCGTCCGGGCACGTGATGGTCGCGCCGACGCGGCACCTAGGCGAGTTCGGCGAGCTCGAGGCCGACGAAGCGGTCGAGATCCACCGGCTCGCCTCCCAAGGCATGGGCGCGCTCGCCCAGGTCTACGAGCCGCAGGGATACAACCTGGGCTGGAACCTCGGCCGGATCGCCGGCGCGGGCATCACGGACCACGTTCACATGCACCTGGTCCCGCGCTGGGCAGGAGACACGAACTTCATGCCCGTGCTCGCGGACGTGAAGGTGCTTCCCGAGCACCTGCACGAGACGCGACTCAAGCTCGCCGGAGCCTGGCCGGCCTAGAGCTTGAGAACGCCGGGCAGGGACACCCGGCGCTCCCAACTTCCAAAAAAGGAGTCAGCGGACGATCGTCTTGATCGTGCTGAAGCCCGCGACGTAACCCGGGTGCTTCGGCACCCACGCCTGGGCCTTCGTCACGCCCAACGGGAACTTGCCCGTGAAGCGCTTCTGGCCACGCGCGTTCAGCTGCACCCTCAACGTCGTCACCCAGACGCCGCGGCTGTTCTGGCGCTGGATGCGAACGAGGTTGCGCCCGTAGCTCCGTGCTGCGCGGACGCGGACGAAGTAGCGGTTCCGCGCCGCGTTCAGCGTCCGGAAGATGACGAGCGGCCGGACGCCGATCGTCGGCGACGCGTGGCTCGTCGTGCCGTTCCAGGTTGCGTAGACGTCAGTCCGGATCGTCGGGTGGTACGTGAATTCGTACGTGCCCTCTTCGGTGACGACATCCTTCGTGAACGTCGGCTTGCCGTACGGCGCGAAGTGCAGCCTCACGACCTCACCGGTGGCGGTATTCGGGATGCTGCCGAAGATGCGAACCGGGTTTCGGTAGACGACCCGCAAACGCGTGAGGCCGATGCTCACGTTGCGCGCGAGCACGTTCACGGTTCCGGTCGAGGACGCCTTCGTTCCGTCGTGGTACGAGTAGGACGACTCGACGTCGAAGCGCCGCGAGTATGTCTGGTTCGGCGCGAGCATCGACGACTGGAAAAGGCCGGTATCCGACACGACCTGGTGCTCCTTGGTGTCGGTGTTCTTCCAGGTCACGGTGCCGCCCGGCTGAATCCGCACGTCCTCGGGCGTGAAGCCGGTCGAAGTGATCGAGACCGTCGTGGTCGCAGACTTCTGCGCAGAGGCCGCAGAGGCCACGCACGCGACTGCGAGCACGGCGATCAGCAGTAGTAACGCTCGTTTCATGTTCTCTAGACCCCCTCCGATTTGATCGGACTACGAAGGTCCGTCCCCGCGCCCGGGGGTCGAAAACGGCTTGACTGAGCTTTTTACAGTTCCCTAACGCTCATTCCCACGGCGCTCGCGCCGATAAGCAACTCTGTGTCGGTGATCGAGTTCGACCGCCATCCCCTCGGCGTGCGCGTCTACGTGCTCCGGCGCCGGATGCACGAGTGGCACGTCGGGCTCGCCGTGCTCGCGGCGGCGGCCGCCCTCGCGTTCTCGGGCTGGCCGGGACCGGGGCCGATCCTCCTCATCGGGCTCGTCGGGCTCTGGCTCGTCGCCAAGGACTGGCACGACCTGACTCCGTCCGGGCGGGACGCGACCTTCTGGCGGCTCGGCATCCACCGACGGCCCCTGCCCTTCCGGCCCTCGCGGCACCTGGACGACGTGCCCGCGTTCGCGGCGATCGGCGTCGCGCTCGTCGCGATCGTCGACCTGGTCTCGGCCGTCACGCCGAACCTCTCGTGGCGGGGCGACGTCCTGCTCAGGGTCGAGCCCGTCGATGTGATGCGCGCGGCACACGCGCTCGCCGTGCCGGTGTCGTTCGCGCTCCTCGTGACGGCGTACTACCTCTTCCGGCGGCGCCGCCGAGCTCTCCAGGTCGCGCTCGGGCTCATGGCCGCGCTCACGGTGTTCAACGTCGTCAAGGGCCTTGACGTCGAAGAGGCCGTCCTGACAGCTGCTGCCGCTGCGCTCCTCTGGGCGGCTCGTTTGTCGTTCTACGTCCGGCACGAACCGAGCCCGCCTCGCTCGGCGCTCTGGCGCGTGCCGTTGCTGATCGCGACAGTGTTCCTCGCATCCGTGACCGTCGTCGCGCTTGCGGCACCGGCATCCGCATCCGCTGTCGACATCCTCCGCGGAACGGCTGACTTCTTCCTGTGGCAACGGCCCCCGTTCGCGTTCACGGACGACGAGCTGGCGCAGACGGGCCTCGCAGTCCAGCTGACGGGGGCGCTCGCGCTCCTCGTCGGCGCGTACCTCCTCTTTCGGCCGCTCGCCGCGCCCAGAGACCTGCCCGGCTACGACCTCCGGCGCGTCGCCGCAGGGTTAGTGCGCGAGCACGGCGCAGACACGCTCTCGTTCTTCAAGCTGCGCGCGGACGAGCACTACCTCTTCAACGCCGAGCGAACAGCGTTCGTCGGGTACCGCATCGAGAGCGGCGTGCTCGTGATCTCCGGCGACCCGGTCGGCGAGGCGAGCGGCGTCGCGGAGCTCCTGCCCGACGTCGTCGTCTTCGCCGAGAAGCACGGGCTCAGGCTCTCCGCGCTCGGAGTCAGTGACGCCGGGCGCGCGCTCTTCGAGCAGGCCGGCCTCCGGTCGCTGTACATCGTTGCGCAAGGCGGGGTACCGGACGGAGATGGCGGAGCTCGGCTCTCTCCGGCCCGACGTCGTCGGGCGGCTCGAGGAAGTGGCGGCGGACTGGCTCGCCGGCGCTCCCGAGCGCGGCTTCAGCATGGCAATGGATTCGCTGCGCAACCCGGTCGGAGAGGACACGCCCGTCGTCTACGCCGTCGACGCGGGCGGCACGATCCGCGGATTCCTCCACTTCGTGCCCACGTACGGGCGCGAAGCGGTGTCGCTCTCGTACATGCGCCGCGAGCGCGAGACGCCGAACGGCCTGATGGAGTTCCTGATCGCGGAGGGGATCGAGCACCTCCGCGTGCGGGGCGTGACGGAGGTGTCGCTCAACTTCGCGGCCTTCGCTCGCCTCATCCGGCAGCCGAGCGGGATCGTCGAGCGGGTGCTGGGGCGCGCGCTCTCGCTCGGCGACACCTGGTTCCAGATCGAGCGCCTCTACCGCTTCAACGCGAAGTTCTTCCCGCACTGGGAGCCGCGCTACTTCATGTACGAGCGCCGGCTCGGCCTGGCGAGGGCCGGTATCGCCGCCCTCTGGCTGGAGGGCCAGCTGCCGAAGCCGAGAATCTTCCACCGCGCGCCTGCGAGCGTCTGAGGCAGCCTACCGGCGCCCCTGGTCCAACGCGGCGGAGCGAAGATCTCGGGAAGCGTCGCCATCACCGAGTTCTACCCCAGAGAACCTGTTCTCTCGGTTCCCTGGCGTGTCGCTGAGCGCCTGTATGCGAGCGGGACAATGCCGAGCCGCATGGCCCGCTCGCAGGAAGGCGGTCAGCGGCGCGAGGCGGAGCGCGAAGCGCGACGCCGGCCAGGGAAGCGAGAGCGGACGACGGGGTTCGAACCCGCGACCCTCAGCTTGGGAAGCTGATGCTCTACCAACTGAGCTACGTCCGCGTTCGTCTCAACGATAGCGGTATCGTGGCCGAATGAGACGCCTGGCCCCCCTCCTGCTGATCGCCCTCCTGGCCGCCGGCTGCGGCGAGAAGCAGCACGTTCAGAGCGACGCGGAGCGGGTCAAGATGGAGAGCGAGTTCTCGCAGGTCGCCATGAACATCGCAGACGCGACCATCACCTCAGGCCCCGCGGACGAGACGACGATGGAGCAGTTCACGAACGACTACATCGCCCTCACGCGTAAATACGCGGACGACCTCGGAGACGCCGAGGTCAAGAAGCGGCTCACGGACGAGGTTTCCCAGGTCCAACCGTGGTGCCTTCAGTGCGGCGTGCTCCTCTATCGCGAGCGCGCGAAGTACTGATTTCCCCCGAGGGGACATAATCTCGGCTGACGAGACCTAGGAGGACCGAGATGGCGACCATGGCCGAGACACAGACTCTGGAGGAGATCGCGCGAGCCCTCGTCGCGCCCGGGAAAGGGATCCTGGCCGCGGACGAGAGCGACGGGACGATCAAGAAGCGCTTCGACTCGATCGGGGTCGAGTCGACCGAGGAGAACCGCCGCGCGTACCGCGACCTCCTCTTCACGACCGACGGCGCGGAGGAGCACATCAGCGGCGTGATCCTCTTCGACGAGACAATCCGCCAGGCCTCGGCGGACGGGACGCCGTTCCCCAAGCTGCTGGAGAGCCGCGGGATCATCCCGGGGATCAAGGTCGACAAGGGCGCGAAGCCGCTTGCGGGCGCCGAAGGCGAGACCGTCACCGAGGGCCTGGACGGGCTGCGGGAACGGCTCCAGGAGTACTACGAGCTGGGCGCCCGGTTCACGAAGTGGCGCGCCGTGATCTCGATCGGCGACCGCATCCCCAGCGACTACTGCCTGTGGACGAACGCGCACGCGCTCGCCCGGTTCGCTGCCTTGTCCCAGGAGTCCGGGCTCGTCCCGATCGTCGAGCCCGAGGTGCTCATGGACGGCACGCACTCGATCGAGGAGTCGTACCGGGTCACCGACCGCATGCTGCAGGCGCTGTACACGGAGCTGTTCGACCAGCGCGTGGGGCGCGAGGGGTCGTTGCTGAAGACGAACATGGTCGTCTCCGGATACGACGCCTCCGAGCAGGCAGACGTCGACACGGTCGCCGAGCTGACGATCAAATGCCTGACGAACACGTGTCCCAGCTCTGTTCCTGGGGTCGTCTTCCTCTCCGGAGGCATGTCCGACGAGGACGCGACCGCGCGCTTGAACGCGATGAACCAGCGGGGCCCGCATCCGTGGGAGCTCTCGTTCTCGTACGGTCGCGCGCTGCAGGCGCCCGCGCTGAAGGCTTGGGGCGGCGACGCTAACAACGTGGAAGAAGCGCAAAAGGCGTTCTATCGGAGGGCGAAGTTCAACGGCGCTGCCCGTTCGGGGTCCTACGCGCCCGAGTGGGAGACGGCGGAAGTCGCTTAACGCCGAAGTCCTCGCGTCGCACGTCGAGCGCTTCAACGAGGGCGTGCGCAGCGGCGACTTCTCGCGCATGCTCGAGCAGTTCACCGAGGACGCGGAGCTCGCTTTCGAAGGGGTTCCGGTCGGTCCGTTCCGCGGGAAGCCGGCGATCGCCCAGGCCTACGCTGAACAGCCGCCGGACGACGAGATCGTGATCCTGCGGACTCGCGAGTCGGGCGAGACCCTTGTCGTGGCCGACTACGCATGGCGGGCAGAACCGGCTGCGCGCGCAGGCTCGATGATCCTGCGCCTGCGGGAGGCGGAGATCGACCGCCTGCTCATCACGTTTGGCTAATCAGGACGTGTCCCGGGACGTGGTCCCTGGGCATGGCTTCTTCGGCCCTGTCCCGGGACCTGGTCCCTGGGCATGGCTGTTTTGGTCAGCGGCGGTAGCGGCCGCCCGAGAGCGCTTCGAGCTTGTCGAAGGAGTGAAAGGCCTCCACGCGGCGCACCGTTCCCGAGCGCGAGCGCATGACGATCGAATCGGTGACCACCCCGTCGGGCGTGTAGCGCACGCCGCGCAGGAGGGCACCGGTCGTGACGCCGGTTGCGGCGAAGAAGACGTCGGGCGGACAAGACGCCTTCGGGCGTGCCCCCCACCCCCATCAGGAGGTCGACCCCCGTGTTCGGCTGCGCCGCCGCGATCGCCGGAGCCACGTCCCCGTCCGGGATCAGCAAGACCTTGGCCTCGACCCCCCGCAGCGCCTCGATCAGCTCCGTGTGCCGGTCACGCTCGAGCACGACGACCGTGACCTCCGTCGGCCGAACCCCCTTCGCCTTCGCAACGCGCTTCACGTTCTCCGCGGGCGGCGCGTCGATGTCGATCGCGTCCGCCGCCTCCGGCCCGCAGGCGATCTTGTCCATGTAGACCGCCGCGCCGGGGAAGAACATCGAGCCTCGTTCGGCGACGGCGATCACCGCGATCGCGTTCGGCTGACCCTTCGCGGTCAGGTTCGTGCCCTCGAGCGGATCGACTGCGACGTCGACGTCCGGGCCGGTGCCCGAGCCGATCTCCTCGCCGTTGTAGAGCATCGGCGCCTTGTCCTTCTCGCCCTCGCCGATCACGACGACGCCCGCCATCGAGGTCGTGTCGAGCATCAGGCGCATGCCGTCGACCGCGGCCTGGTCGGCGGAGATCTTGTCGCCGCGCCCGATCCACCGCCCTGCGGACATCGCCGCCGACTCGGTCACGCGAACGAGCTCGAGCGCAAGGTTGCGGTCGGGAGCGCTGCCGGGAACGGTCGAGACGGGGCTTTCCACGCCCTCGGTCACGGGCCCATCCTACTGCGAGTGCCCGCTCACCTACATCCGCTCCGGTGCCTCGACGCCGACGAGGTCCAGGCTGAGCGCGATCACGATCTGCGTCGCCCGGACGAGCGCGAGCCGAAACTCCTGCGCCTCGCTCTCGAGCA
Organism: Actinomycetota bacterium; assembly: GCA_005883245.1. Classification (GTDB taxonomy): domain Bacteria; phylum Actinomycetota; class Thermoleophilia; order Gaiellales; family Gaiellaceae; genus VAXT01. The sequence continues at coordinate 9,347 of VAXT01000147.1, forward strand.
CGCGGTGCTCGTGGTAGAAGCGGTGGAAGTCGTCGGCGACCCGAATCGCGTAGTTCGGCAGCGCGTGCGGCCCGCGGCGCTCGACGGCCTCCTCGAGGATCGCCGGAAATTCGACAAGCCGCTTGATCAGCTCCTTCTCCGCGCGCGCCAGCGCTTTCGGACTCTGTAACAGACTGTTACTTGGCGCCGTTGGGGCGTTGCGGAGGATGCCGGCGATCCGCGCGTGGGCGTACTGGACGTAGTAGACGGGGTTCTTCTGAGTCTTATCCGCCGCGAGGTCGACGTCGATGTCGATCGCCTGGTCGGGCCCGCGGCTGATGAGGTACCAGCGCGCACCGTCGACACCGACCTGGTCGATGAAGTCGTCGAGAAACACGACGTCGCCCCGCCGCTTCGAGACCTTCCGCAGCTTTCCACCCTCGACGAGGTGGACGAGCTGGTAGATGAGGACCTCGACCTGAGCGGGATCGTGGCCGAGGATCTGCGCAATGATCGGATACCAGCCGCGCACTCCGTGGTGGTCCGAGCCCAGCACGTAGATGACGCGGTCGAAGCCGCGCTCGAGCTTGTCGGCGAGGTAGACGATGTCCACGGCTGCGTACGTCGGTAGCCCTCCCCTCTCCGCTGAGCGCACGAGCACGCGATCCTTCTCCTCACCGAACTTCGTCGAGCGAATCCAGATCGCTCCGTCGGACTCGTACGTGTCGAGGCACTCCAGCACTTGTGGCAGGCGCCCCTCGAGCTGGCTCTGGCGCCGCCACGAGTCGAAGTGGATGCGGAAGCGTTCGAGCGTCGCTTCTATGCGCTCGAGCATCGGTGGAACCGGATCGCCTTCCGCGCCCGCAAGCTCCGCGACGTAATCGCCCAGGTACCCGCCCTCGGGCGGCTCCTCTCCCCGCCGGCGCGCCTCGACGGATGCACGGAAGAGCTCCGTCTGCGCGCCCGCGTCGTTGACGTAGTACTCGCGCTCGACGTCGTGACCGGCGTGCTCGAGGAGGCGGGCGACCGAGTCCCCGTAGGCCGCGTTCCGGGCGGAGGCGACGGTGATCGGGCCGGTCGGGTTGGCTGACACCATCTCCACCTGCACGCGTTCCACCGGATCGGCGAGCCCGCCGCCGTAGCCCTCCCCCGCCTCGAGGATCTCCGAAAGCGCATCGAGGTACCAGGCCGGCGCCAACCAGAGATTCACGAACCCTGGGCCGGCTACCTCCGCCCGCTCGACCAGTTCGAGCGCCGTCGCCTGCTCCGCAAGCTCCTCGGCGATCTCGCGCGGAGGGCGCTTCCGCTGCGGCGCGAGCTGGAGCGCGGCGTTCGTGGCGAAGTCGCCGTGGTCGGCGCTCGCCGGGCGCTCAAGCGGAAACCCGAGCTCGGCCTCGAGTCGCTCGACCGCTCTAGCGGGCAACCGGCTCTCGGGGGGCGAAGAGCTCTTCGAGCAGGCGCAGCTCGTCGCCGCTGCCGGCAGCGATCATCACGTCGCCGGTGTCGAGGACTGCGTCTGGATCGGGCGTCGTGTCGAACGTCCCGTCCTCCTTCCGCAGGGCGACGATCACCGCGCCCGTCTCGTGCCTGATGCGCAGGTCGCGGATCGTCTTGCCCGACTGGCCCGACGCCTCCGTGACGACGATCTCCTCGTACTGGAGGTCCGCCCCGCCCGTCACGGATACGACCTCGAGGAACGCGGCCACCTGCGGGCGGAGGACGAGCGCGGCCATTTCCTTCCCGGCCGCCGAGTACGGCTGGACGATGCGGTCCGCCCCGGCCCGCCGGAGCTTCTCGGCCACGTCCGCATCGGACGCGCGCGCGACGATCAGCAGGTCGGGCCGAACGGTCCTCGCGGACAGCGTGATGTAGAGGTTGTCGACGTCCGAATCCGACGAAGCGACGAGCCCCTTCGCGCGCGCGACGCCGGTTGCCTCGAGATCCTCGTCGTTCGTGCCGTTGCCCTTGATGAAGAGAGCGCCGTCCTCGCGTGCGCGCTCGATCGCCTCCTCGTTGAAGTCGAGCACGACGTACCGGACGCCCGCCTCGCGGAACTCCTGGCCCACGCGGCGGCCGACCCGTCCGTAGCCGCAGATGACGTAGTGGTCGGTGAGCTTCTCGATCGCCCGCTTCCTCCTTCGCTCGGCCACGGCCCCGGTGAAGATGCCACCCGCGATCCCCTCCACCAGGATCGTCGCGATGAACGCAAAGATAGTCAGTCCGGCGAGGACGAG
>VAXT01000083.1 GCA_005883245.1 Actinomycetota bacterium
GGCGGTTCGCGCTGGCGGCTCCGCTTGTCGCCGCAGTGGTCGGGGTGGTCTTGGGAATCGTGTTCGGCGATGCGCAGGAGGCGGCCGCGGGTGGAGTCGGAGGCGTGCTCGGTGCGGTCGGCGCGCTCGAGCTCGTTCGCGGTGCGCTCTTGCGCGGCGGCACCGCGCTCGCGACCGCGCTCCTCGTGCTCGGAGCGGCCGTCGTCATTGCCGGGCTGGCGTTCGTCCCGGTCGTCGGCTACGTCGAGCTCGTGGCCGTCCCCGCCCTGGGCATGCGCCTACGCCGGCGCTCGGGCAAGCGGTACGCGGGGCTCCGCACGCTCGCCCGGGACTAGCCGGTGAAGAAGCTCGTCCTGATCGTCATCGACGGGCTCACGCCCGCCATGCTCGAGCGCGCAGTCGAGGAGGAGGACGTCCCCGCACTGCGGTTCCTGATGAGCCGCGGCGAGTACCGGCGCGCGGTGACGACGTTCCCCTCACTGACGCCGGTCTGTCTCTCCTCGATCGCGACCGGAGCACACCCGGACGTCCACGAGATCCCGCACCTCGTCTGGTACCACCGCGGCGAACGGCGGCTCGTCGAGTACGGCTCCTCCTTCGGCGCCATCCGCGCTGCGGGCACGACCCGGACGATTCGGGACGTCATCTTCAACCTGAACGAGGAGCACCTCTCGAAGAGCGCCGTGACGGTGTTCGAGGCGCTCGAGGCGAAGGGGCTTGTGACCGCGGCGGTGAACATGGTCTGCTACCGAGGGCCCGCGCGACACGCTCCGCTCGTCCCGTGGCTGACGCGGCCTGCCTACGGGCCGAGCCGGTTCTTCTATTTCAACCTGTTCGAGTCTGACGTGACCGGTGCGCCGCTCGCCGTCCGCACGCGCGCGCGCGGGTCCGTGGACGAGTACGCGAGGCTCGTCGGCCGCTGGCTCGTCACGCGGGACGGCTTCGACTTCCTCGTCTTCTATCTCCCGGACTACGACTACGCGTCCCACGCCACCGGTCCCGAGGATGCACAGGCCGCGCTCGCGCACGCCGACCGGGCGATCGCGACGCTGCTCGAGGCCGCGGGCGGCCCCGAAGAGTTCCTCGAGCGCTACGCAGTGCTGCTCTGCTCCGACCACGGGCAGACGCGCGTCGAGCGCGCGGCGCACCTCGAGGAGGCGTTCCGAGGGCTGACGCTGTTTCACCGCGGCAACGGCCGGGGTGCGGAGCTCGCCGTGACCGCGTCCAACCGCGCGGGGATGGTCTACCGGCTGCCCGGCTGCCGCGAGACGTCGCGCGAGCTCGCCGAACGGCTCGACGGGGACAGTCACGTCGTCCTGTTCCAAGAGGACGGGTCCGTGGTGGCCAGGCTAGACGGCAAGGAGCTCGGCTTCGCACCGTCGGCGGACGGGTGGGAGACCAGGGGCGCCCCCGACCTCGTCGTTCAGCCCGACGCGCTCGAGCGCGCCTGGGCCGCGCTGGCCAACCCGAACGCCGGCGACCTCGTCGTCTCGGCGGCTCCCGGAGTCGAGTTCGCGGATCTCGGCGGTCGCCATCATGTGGGCGGCGGCAGCCACGGCTCGCTCGAGGCGGGCGACTCCCAGGTGCCGATGCTCTCGATCGGAGCCGGCGCACCACCCGCGCGGATTGTCGACGTGACGCCGCGGGTGCTCGACCATTTCGGCGTCTCCCATGAGCGCTGAGCCGGACGCACGCCGTCGAATGGTCGAGGAGCAGCTGCGCGGGCGCGACATCGTCGACGAGCGGGTCCTCGCCGCGATGGAGCGCGTGCCGCGGGAGCTCTTCGTCCCCGAGGGCGAACGGCATCGTGCCTACGCCGACGCGGCGCTGCCGATCGGCCACGGGCAGACGATCTCGCAGCCGTACATGGTCGCCCGCATCGCCGAGGCGCTCGGGCTCTCGGGGGGCGAGAAGGTGCTCGACGTGGGCACCGGCTCGGGGTACCAGGCCGCGGTGCTGGCGGAGCTCGCGGACGAGGTGCACACGATCGAGCGCATCCCCGAGCTCGCGGAGCAGGCGCGGAAGAACTTCGCCGCGGCCGGTTACGACCGCGTCCAGGTGCACCTCGGGGACGGGTCGCTGGGACTCCCCGAGGAAGCCCCGTTCGGCGCGATCGCCGTCGCGGCGGCAGCTCCGGGCCTTCCCGAGCTTCTCTACGAGCAGCTCGAGCCGCGCGGGAGGCTCGCCGTCCCGGTCGGCGGCCGTTGGGGCCAGCGGCTGGAGGTGATCGTGCGCAGTCCCGAGGGGCCGGCGGTCGTCCATTCGGTGCCGTGCCGCTTCGTGCCGCTCGTCGGCGAGCAGGGTTTTCGGAAGTGAATTTTTCGCCAACAGGCGAAAAATGTGATGCCCCATGGCGAAGCCCTGGGGCGAACCTCCCGAGAGTGGGGCCGGGACGTTGAGGCGCGCCCACGTGGTCGTGCACGGAGCCGTGCAGGGCGTCTTCTTCCGAGTCGAGGCGCGTGATCGTGCAAGTTCGCTCGGAATTGGCGGGTGGGTCCAGAACATGTCCGACGGGTCGGTCGAGGCGGTCTTCGAGGGCGACGACGATCGGGTCGAGTCGATGGTCGACTGGTGCAGGCGCGGCCCGCGCGGTGCCCGGGTCGACGACGTGGACGTGACGTGGGACGAGCCGCAGGGCGAGAACGGCTTCTCGATCAGATGAGCGCGTTTTCGCGCCGAGCCGTCCGGGCAGGATAGGTCTCAGTGACCGCGGTCGAGCTTCTCAACAGGCGGGTCGTCCTGGACGGCATCGAGCTGGGACGCGTCGTCGACGTGATCCTCGACGAGACGGGTGAGCGGCCCGTCGGCTTCGACGTGCTCTGCGGCGACGGCAGCCACCGGTTCCTCCCGTACGCGATTGCCCTGATCGGTGGCGAGCAGGTCGAGGTCGGGTCGCCGTTCGCGCTCCTCGAACGTGACCAGCTGGACTTCTACCGCCGACACGGCCGCGCGCTCCGCTCCTAGGCTCGGGACGCTGCTACATTCGCCCGCTGATGAGCAACGGGGCGTCGAGCATCGCAACCAGAGCGTCCAGTGCGTTGCGGCGTCCGCACAACTGGGTCCAGCTCGCCAAGTTCTGCACGGTCGGGGCGGCGGGCTACGCCGTCAACCTCCTCGTCTACACGACCCTCGTCCATGCGGGCATGCACTACAACCTCGCCGCGGCCTGCTCGTTCCTCGTCGCGGTTACGAACAACTACACCTGGAACCGGTTCTGGACGTTCCGCGGCCAGCGCGGCCACGTCGGCTACCAGGGCCTGCGATTCCTCGTCGTCTCCCTGCTCGCGCTGGCCGCCAACGAGTTGCTGCTGACCATCTTCGTCGCCGCGGGCGCGGGGAAGGTCGTCGGGCAGGCGATCGCGATCGTGCTCGTCACTCCGATCAACTTCGTCGGTAACAAGCTCTGGTCGTTCCGACGCCGCTAGGAGCCTGATGCGGCGAGTCGTCCTCGCCCTGCTCGTGGTCGCGGTGCTCGCTCCCGGCGCACACGCCGCGTCCGGGACGAGCACGACCCAGGTGCCGCCCGGGTCGTTCACGCCGCAGACCGGGCCTGCGGACCTGACCGAGAAGCGCGCGACCGCGATCTTCCTCCGTGACGACAAGGTGGCCGACTGGCTCGACCGCTACCCGAAGCGGGACCTCGTGACCGACGCGACCTTCGACAAGGAGCGGCGCGACTGGAGCGTTGGCGTCTGGTCGAGCTCGGCGGGCCAGATCGCCTCGGGCCGCGTCGACGACTGGACGGGCACGGTAACCGAGGCCTGGACCGGCCCCCAGGTCGCCTGGAAGATGGCCCGGGGAACCAGTGGCGCGTTCGGCGGGAGCCAGATCAACAGCCTTCCGATCTGGCTCGGCCTGTGCGTGATCTTCCTCGTCGGGCTCGCCGACTTCCGGAGGCCGCTGACGATGCGCAACCTCGACCTCGTCGTGCTGCTCTCGTTCTCGGTCTCGCTCTGGTTCTTCAACCGCGGCGACATCTTCACGGCGGTGCCGCTGGCCTATCCGCCGATGGCCTACCTGCTCGGACGGATGGTCTGGGCCGCGTGGCGCGGTGGGCCGGAGCGAGGGCGGCCCGTGTGGCCGGTCTGGCTGCTCGCCTCGGCGGCCGTGTTCCTCGCCGGGTTTCGCATCGGCCTCAACGTGCGCGGCTCCAACGTGATCGACGTCGGCTACTCGGGCGTGGTCGGGGCGGATCGGATCGTGCACGGCGAGTCCCCGTACGGGCACATGCCGCGGGAGGGAAGCCTGAAGGCGTGCGGGCCGGCGGACGCGGAGGGCGAGATCCGCGACCGGATCCAGACGAACGGCCGCTGCGAGTCGGCGAACGAGCGCGGCGACACCTACGGGCCGGTCGCCTACGAGGCGTACGTGCCGGGGTACCTCGTGTTCGGCTGGAGCGGGCGTTGGGACAAGCTTCCGGCCGCGCACGCGACGGCCATCGCCTTCGACCTGCTGGCGCTGATCGGCCTCGCGCTGCTGGGGCGGCGCTTCGGCGGGACCCGGCTCGCGGCGACGCTCCCGTTCGCGTGGGCGGCCTACCCGTTCACGCAGTACACGTCGAGCTCGAATACGAACGACGCGATCATGCCCGTGTTCCTGATCTTCGGCTTCTGGCTCGTCACCTCGGCTTTCGCGCGCGGCGGGTTCCTCGCACTGGCCGGGTGGGCGAAGTTCGGCGCGCTCCTGCTCGCGCCCTTATGGGCGTCGTATGGGGAGTCGCGGCGCTTCTCTGGGAAGGGCCTGTTTGCAGCAGGTTTTGCCCTGGCGAGCGCCGCCGCGTTCTCGATCCTGCTCCTCGATCCGAACCCCGCGCATGCTGCGCGCGTCTTTTGGGACCGCACCTTCGGCTGGCAGGTCGGGCGGGACTCGCCCTTCTCGATCTGGGGCTGGGGCCAGTACCACGCGGCCGGGATTCCCGACCTCGGCCCCTTCCAGCAGGTCGCGATTGTGCTTCTCGTCGTAGGCGCGATCGCCTGCTACTTCGTCCCGCAGCGCAAGACGCCGTTCCAGCTCGCCGCGTTGACCGCGGCCGTCCTGATCGGCTTCGAGCTGACGCTGACGCACTGGTTCTACCTCTACATCCCGTGGTTCTTCCCCTTCGTCGCCTTCGTCCTGCTGGCTGCGCGCCGACGGCGCGTGGAGACTGTTCCGGCGCATGACGACGCTGAGCGCGAGCTCGTCCCGGCCGGCTGACACGAGCTTCGCCGTCGCGGCGACGCTCGTCGCGGTCGTCGTGTTCCTCGTCGGCTGGGGCGTCCTCCACCGCGGCTTCTTCACGCACGACGCGATCGTCGACACGCCCGTCTACGAGCGCTACGGCTCGGCGATCGACTCGGGGCGCGTGCCGTACCGCGACTTCGTGCTCGAGTACCCGCCGGGCGCGCTACCGGTCTTCGCGCTGCCGGCGCTGGGCGGCGCGCACGGGGACGTGTTTCGCCGCCGGTTCGAGCTCCTGATGGCGTTTCTCGGCGAGGTGATGGTGATCTGCGTGGCCGTCGCCCTCGTCGCGCTCGGTGCGGGTAGGCGGTGGCTGCTCGCAGCGCTGGGTTTCGTCGCCCTCGCGCCGGTCGCACTGGGGCCGGCCGCGGTGGCCGCGAAGCTGTACCCGGTGGTGCTCGTGCCGCTCACGATCGGCTATGTCTGGAAGCGCGAGGGCAGACGGGAGGCGCTCGTCTGCGGCGGGCTGCTGCTCGCGGTCCTCGTCGCGGTGTTCATTCCGTTCGTCGTCCTCGCGCCCCACGGCGTCTGGGAGAGCGTCTGGAGCCAGGGCTCGAGACCGTTGCAGATCGAGAGCCTCGGCGCGGCTTTCCTCCTCAACGGCCACCACGTCTTCGGGTACGCCCTGACGATGGACTCGAGCCACGGTTCGCAGAACCTGGCCGGAGCGGGAGCGGACGCTTTCGCGGTTGCGCTCTCGGTGCTCCAGCTCGCCGCTCTGGTCGCGACCTGGATCCTCTTCGCCCGCGGCCCAGCGACGCGCGAGCGCCTGCTCCTGGCGAGCGCAGCGGCACTGGTCGCCTTCGTGGCGCTCGGCAAGGTGCTCTCGCCGCAGTTCCTGATCTGGCTGATCGCGGTCGTCCCGCTCGTCTCCGGGCGGCGCGGGCTGATCGCTTCGATGCTCCTCGCAGCGACGCTCGTCGTCACGCAGCTCTGGTTCCCGTACCGCTACTGGGACCTGGCGCTCCACTTCGGCGCGCTCGAGACTTGGCTCGTGCTCGTCCGAGACCTTCTGCTCGTCGCGCTGTTCGCGCTGCTCGCGAGCGGCTTAGTCGACCGCGACCCGGAAAGTCTCACAGTGCATAGCGCGGCCTGAGCCGTCGCACTCCACCAGTGCGCCCTCGAGCCGCACGCCGCCCTCGGCCGTCTCGAACCGGACCGGAATGCCCGTCCGCATGCGCTTGATCGCGAGCTCGGCCTTCACGCCGATCACCGAGTCGTGCGGCCCGGTCATGCCGGCGTCGGTGATCGCAGCCGTGCCGCCCGGCTGCACGCGTGCGTCGTTCGTCTGCACGTGCGTGTGCGTGCCGAAGACGGCCGTCACCTGCCCGTCGAGGTAGCGCGCCAGCGCCACCTTCTCGCTCGTCGCCTCGCCGTGGAAGTCGACGAGGATGACCGGCGTCTCGCGCTTCACCTCGTCGACGAGCCGGTCGACGATCTCGAAGGGCGTCACGGCTGGGGCCATGAACAGGTCGCCGAGGAGGTTGATCACCCCGACGCGCGTCCCGTCCCGCGCCGAAGCAACCGTCAGCCCTCGACCGGGCGAGGACGCCGCGAGGTTCGCGGGGCGGATCACGCGGTCCGTGCCCGAGAGGTACGGCACGATCTCGCGGCGCCGCCAGACGTGGTTGCCGAGCGTGATCACGTCGACGCCCGCCGCGAGCAGCTGGTCGGCGATCTTCGGCGTGATCCCCAGGCCGTCAGCCGCGTTCTCGCCGTTCGCGACCACGAAGTCGAGGGCGAGCTCGTCGCGCAGGCCCGGGACGCGCTCCTCGACCGCGCGTCGGCCGGGTCGCCCGTTCACATCAGCGACGAAGAGAATCTTCACGAACGGCGAGGCATCCGTGTTCGAACGGGTGTCATCTCGGGTTCCTGGGCGGCATCAGTGCGCTCCGGAGGCCGGCTCCGCCGGCCGGGAGGAGCGCACGGCCAGGGACGCGAGATCAGGGTGTTGCCAGTGTCGCCGCAGGGTGGATCTCGAACGACACGTGATTGCCTGCGTCTTGCGTGTAGCGCGCGAGCGCCTGTTGCTCGACCTGCGAGAAGTCGATGATCGTGCCGATCTTCGAGATCGACGCCGCCACGGACGAGCCGACGGTCAGCGCGGGATCGGGACGCAAGTGCGTGACGCGCACGACGAGTGCGGGCGCGCTGGTGGGCTGGATGTCGATTCGCGAGCCGAACGTCTGCCCGCGCAGCGTCAGCGTCGTGATCCCGACGATCGTGCCGTCGACGGGCGAGTACACGTCGGTTCCCACGGCGGCGCCCACGTCGAGCGACGCGGTGCTCGGGCCGGCGGCTCCGCCGAGCATGTAGTAGGACAGCCCGTGGCCGTCGTCGCCGAAAAGCTTGGAGGCGATCCGCTGCAGGAGGCCCTCGTTCGCCTGGCGCCCGACGGGTTGCAGCGAGAGCGCGCCGCCCCCGACCGCGTGGTACCCGATCGCCGTCACCCGGTCCTGCGCAATCGGCAGCTGGAGGCGGAGCGATCCGCGGAGCGCGACGACCTGCGGCCGCGGCTGGCCGGCCGGCAGGTACCGGTTCGCGGGCGCGGGCCGCGTCTGTGTGGGCTGCGACGAGCCGCTGTTCGCGAAGGCGGTGAACAGGAACGTGACGAGGAGCGCGATCGAAACCGCGACCAGACCGGCGATTCGCCGGGCTCTCCGTCTCGCCGACGCTCGAGCCTTCGACGTGCGGCGCGCCTGCCCGGGGGCGCGGGGCGAGGGCATGTCGGGCACCGTAACCGATGTCTCTTCGTCCTGCAAAAAGGCTCCGGACGCACGGGTTTGCAGGAGTGCGAGCCGTGGTGACGGCGGCGCGTCTTCCCAGACGTCGTGCGGCGCGAGCGCGAGCGATCCCTCCTCGAACGCGGACCAGTCCCACGCGGGTGGTCTGAGCGTCAGGACCTGCCCAGTACGATTTGTCCCATGTCGGGAGGGACTCCGACGATCCAGGTTCCCCGCTGGATCCAGCTGGTCGGCCTTCCGATTCTGGCGCTGATCGCGCTCCTGATCGTAGGGAAGGTCTTTCACGCGGTCTTCCTGTTCATCGTCGCGGCGCTGATCGCGCTCCTGCTCGAACCGCTGGTGCGCTCGCTGGAACGACTCAGGATTCCGCGCGGCTTCTCTATCGCGATCGTCTACCTCAGCTTTGCCGCCGCGCTGGCCGTCGTCATGATCGCCGTCGGCGTCATCGTCGTCGACCGGACACAGTCGGCTGCGAATCGGATCGACACCTACCTTACGAGCGAAAGCGGACAGCCCCCGCAAACGGGTTTCGAGCGCGACGTCGACCGCTTCCAGGTCTGGCTCGACACGCACCATCTCGAGCGGATCGACGTCAAGAAGCAGGGCACCGACTTCGCGCAGAGCATCAAGGGCAAGGACGTCGAGAAGTACACGACGGACGTGATCGACTTCCTGCGCGGCGCCGCGATCTCGATCTTCCAGCTGATCTTCGCGCTCGTCCTGATCCTCGTCGTCTCGATCTACATGCTGCTCGACATGAGCCGGCTGAAAGCGAGGGTCGACCGTCGCTTTCCACCCTCGCCCGGCAAGCCTGGTCTGATCGTCCAGATGGAGCAGGCGGTCGCCGGCTACGTGCGCGGCCAGGTGCTGCTGTCGCTGATCATCGGCACGAGCGCGGGTGTCGGGATGTGGGTGCTCGGCATGACCGGCCTCGTCCCGGGCGCGGACAAGTACGCGGTCGTCTTCGGCGCCTGGGTGGCCGTGATGGAGCTTATCCCGTACCTCGGTCCCTGGCTCGGTGCGATCCCGCCCATCATCTACGCGCTCGTCGTGCACCCGCTCTCGGCCGTCTGGGTCGCGCTGCTCTTCCTCGGGATCCACCAGATCGAGGGGCACGTCGTCGTGCCGAACGTGATGGGGAGCGCGCTTCGGCTGCACCCGCTGCTCGTCATCTTCGGCCTGATCGCGGGCGGTGAGCTATACGGGCTGCCCGGGCTTCTCGTCGCGCTGCCGTTCCTCGCCGTCATGCGGGCGCTCTGGGAGTTCTTCGGCGAGCGCGTGCAGTTCGAGCCCTGGCAGGCCGGGACGGTTCCGGTGGAGGTGGAGGTGGAGGAAACCCGTCCGGTCAAGCCGGTTCCACCTGAGGAACCACCCGAAGCGGCCGCGCAGCGGCCTGTCCGCTCAAGCGGACCAGGGGAGGGGGTCTCGGGGGAACCGGGAGGTTCCACCGGCGACGACGAGACGGCCGAGATCCGTAGAGTGAACCCATGAACGCGTTTCCCGCGACTCGGCTGCGCAGGCTCCGGCGTTCCGGGGCGCTGCGCTCGCTCGTCCGCGAGACGCGGCTCGACCGTGCCGACCTCGTCTACCCGCTCTTCGTCGGGCCCGAAAGCCGCGTCAACGAGGAGCTGCCCGCGCTCGGGCGCTTCTCGGTCGACGACCTCTCGAGCGAGGTCGAGGAGCTCATCGGCCTCGGCCTGTCCGCGGTGATCCTGTTCGGGATTCCCGAGGAGAAGGACGACGAAGGCTCCGGCGCGTACGTCTCGGACGGGATCCTCCAGCGGGCGCTCCGCTCTCTGCGTGAGCGCTATCCGGACCTCGTGCTCGTCACCGACGTGTGTCTCTGCGAGTACACCTCGCACGGTCACTGCGGCGTGATCGAGAACGGCGAGGTCGCGAACGACGCCACGCTCGAGCTGCTCGCGCGGACCGCCGTCAGCCACGTCGAGGCCGGCGCGGACGTGGTCGCTCCGAGCGACATGATGGACGGGCGGGTGGCGGCTCTTCGGGCCGCCCTCGACGACGCCGGCTTCGCCGAGACGCCGATCGTCTCCTACGCCGCCAAGTACGCCTCGGCCTTCTACGGGCCTTTCCGCGAGGCGGCCGAATCGGCCCCGTCCTTCGGCGAGATCGTCAAGCCTGCGCTGCCGAACCTGGACGTGATCCGCGCGGCCCGCGAGCGCTTCGACCTGCCTGTCGCGGCCTACAACGTCTCCGGCGAGTATGCGATGGTCAAGGCCGCTGCGGCGCGGGGCTGGCTCGACGAGCGGCAGGCTGCGATCGAGTCGTTGACGGCGGTCTCGCGCGCGGGCGCCGACTTCGTCGTCACGTACTGGGCCAAGGAGCTCGTGGCCTGGCTCTGAGGGCCAAGTCCGACCTGGCTCGCCAGGCGGAGCGGTTGATCCCGGGCGGCGTCAACTCGCCGGTGCGGGCGATGAGGGCCGTCGGCCTCGACGATCCGCTCTACGTGCGCCGCGGCGAGGGCGCGTACCTGGAGACGGTCGAAGGCGCGCGCTACGTCGACTGGGTGATGTCCTTCGGGCCGCTCCTCTTCGGGCATGCGGACCCGGAGACGGTCGAGGCCGTGCGGGAGGCGGTCGCCGGCGGCACGACGTACGGCGCCTCCACAGAGCGCGAGGTCGAGCTCGCCGCCGAGATCGTGGACGCGTTCCCGTCGATCGAGCAGGTGCGGCTGGTCAGCTCGGGTACCGAGGCCGCGATGACCGCGATCCGGCTGGCTCGCGGCGCGACGAGGCGCGACCGGATCCTCAAGTTCGCGGGCTGCTACCACGGGCACTCCGACGCGCTCCTCGCCGAGGCCGGCTCCGGGCCTGCGACGCTCGGGCTTCCCGCGACGGCGGGCGTGACGAGCGGCGCGACCGCGGACACCGTCGTCGCGCCGTACAACGACGTCGACTCCGCCGCACGGGCCGTCGAGCGCTACGGCGAGGGGCTCGCGTGCGTGATCGTCGAGCCGGTGGCCGGGAACATGGGCGTCGTCCCGCCGAAGCCCGGGTTCCTCGAGGCGCTGCGCGACCTCTGCGATGCCTCGGGGGCGCTGCTCGTCTTCGACGAGGTGATCACCGGGTTCCGCATCGCGCGCGGCGGGGCGCAGGAGCGGCTGGGCGTGCGCGCGGACCTGACCGTGCTCGGGAAGATCGTCGGCGGCGGGCTCCCGATAGGCGCCGTCGGCGGCCCCGTTGAGCTGATGCGGCACCTGGCCCCGGTCGGTGACGTGTACCAGGCGGGCACCCTTTCGGGGAATCCGCTCGCGACTGCCGCGGGGTTGGCGATGCTGCGACGCCTCCGGGATCCGGCGGTCTACGACGAGCTCGAGCGCAGAGCCGCCCGCGTCGAAGAAGGCCTTGCCCCGCTGGGACGTGTCCAGCGCGTCGGCTCACTTTTGACGCTCTTCTTCTCCAGTTCCGAGTCGGGGTCGGACCCCGTCACAGACTTTGCACAGGCGTCGGCCTGCGACACTTCGAGATACGGCGCGTTCTTCCGGCACATGCTCGACCGGGGCGTGTACGTCCCGCCGTCGCAGTTCGAGGCCATGTTCGTCTCGCTCACGCACGGCGACGAGGAGATCGACCGGACGGTAGAGGCCGCCGCTGAATTCCACGCAGCCTGACCTCTGGCAGGAGATCGCCCTCGACGCCGAGCGCGACGGGTCGCTCTGGCGGGGAGCGCTCCGACCGCGGGGTGCCCGAGACCGCGAGCCGATCTTCTCGCCGCTCACGGACTCGCGCTTCGCCCTGGCCGTGGAGACCATCTACGAGGGCTACCTCGTCCACTACGGCCGCCCGCGCCTGTTCGCGCCCGGCGACCGGGACGCGATCCTTCTGCTCGGCGATTACCTGTACGCGCAGGGCCTCGTTCGCCTCTCGGCCGCAGGCTCGGTGGCGGCGGTTGCGGACATGGGCGAGCTGATCTCCCTCTGCGCTCAGCTGCGCGCCGAGGACGAAGGCGACGACGGGCCCGCCTGGGCCGCATGCGTGGCGCTCCTCGGTCACGGAGCCCTCAAGGAGAGCAACGAGCCGGAGGCGCTCGTCACGCTCGCCACCGAGGCGGCAGGCGAAGAAGCCGTCGAGCGCGCGCTGGCTGCCCATCGCCAGCGCGTTCGTTAGAGTCGCGGCCGATGGCTCACGCGCTCGCATCCGCCCTCGTCCTCGCCGACGCGGCGAAAGAGGGCAAGAAGGTCATCGTCGGGATGCTGATCCTGGGGCTGGTCCTCGCGAGCCTCCCGGTCCTCGGCGAGACGTACATGTACTTCCGGTACCACCGCCGCGGCCGCTCCCCGCACTAGAGCTTTCGCCGCCGCGAGCGGGTTCAGATCGACCTTGCAGCCATAGACTGACCTTCGTGGCGACTTCCGGCGACCTGCGCGAGTGGATCGCGCTCCTGGAGCGCGAAGGCGAGCTCGTCCGCATCTCCGCGGAGGTCGACCCGTACCTCGAGGTGACGGAGATCGTCGACCGCACCGTGCGCGCGGGCGGACCGGCGCTCCTCTTCGAGAACCTGACCGGCTCGCCGCACCCGCTCCTGATCAACCAGTTCGGCACCGAGCGGCGCATGTGCCTCGCGCTCGGCGTCGACCACCTCGACGACGCGGCCGCAAAGCTGGGCTCCGTGCTCGAGATGCAGCCCCCGGAAGGCCTCGTCGACAAGGTGCGCGGCCTCAAGAAGCTGAAGTCGATCGCGGACTCGCGGCCGAAGACGGTCTCGCGCGCCGCTCATCACGAAGTCGTCCTCACCGGCGACGACGTCGATCTCGGCCTGCTCCCGATCCAGCACTGCTGGCCAGGCGATCCCGCGCCGTTCATCACGCTTCCGGCCGTGATCACGCACGACCCGAAGACGGGGACGCGCAACGTGGGCATGTACCGGATGCAGAAGCTCGACCGGCGCTCGACGGCGATGCACTGGCAGCTGCACAAGGACGGGCGCATGGACTACCTGGCGACGGACGGGCGGCTCGAGGTCGCCGTCGCCCTCGGGCTCGACCCCGTGAGCGCCTACTCCGCCTCGGCGCCCCTGCCCAAGCACATCGACGAGTTCATGCTCGCCGGCTTCCTCAAGGGCGAGAGGGCCCGTTCGGCGACCACACTGGCTACTACTCGCATGCGGAGCAGTTCCCGGTCTTCCACGTGACGGCGATGACGATGCGCGCGGACGCGATCTACCCGTCGATCGTGGTCGGCAAGCCGCCGGCCGAGGACGCCTGGCTCGGCAAGGCGACCGAGCGGATCTTCCTGCCCGCGATCCGGATGAGCGTGCCGGAGATCGTCGACTACGACCTGCCCGTCGCGGGCGCGTTCCACAACTGCGTGATCGTCTCGATCCGCAAAAGCTTCCCCGGCCAGCCGCAGAAGGTGATGCACGCGATCTGGGGCCTCGGCCTGCTCAGCCTCACGAAGTCGGTCGTCGTCGTCGACGAGCACGTGGACGTGCACGACTACGAGGACGTCTTCTTCCGCGTGACCGCGAACGTGGATCCCAAGCGCGACCTGCTGCTCACCGAGGGCCCGCTCGACCACCTCGACCACGCTCCGACGCGGCAATTCTACGGCGGGAAACTGGGCATCGACGCGACGCACAAAGGCCCCGACGAGGGCACGCGCGAGTGGCCCGAGGAGATCGTGATGAGCGACGAGATCCGCGCTCTCGTCGATCGGCGCTGGGCCGAGTACGGCATCGGCTCGGAGCCGGGAACGACAAACGGAACCGAGCGGCGCTCGTTGCGCTCGTTGCGTCAATTGCTACGTCGTTGACGCTAGGCCCCAGGCCCGATTGAATCCGCGCCACGACGTGGATCCGCACGAGGGTCAGGGCACTGCGCACGAGCCGACCCCGACCATCTGGCCGGTCGGCTTCGCCGTTGGCATCGCTTGCATCTTCGTCGGGCTGATCATCAGCAAGATCGTGCTCGTCGTCGGGGTGGTCCTAACCGCGATCTTCGGCTTCCTGTGGATCCGGGACGCGACGAGGCCGTTCCGCGGCGAGGAGGCGCCGGCCGAGCCCGAGCCGTCTCGCGCTCTGCCGCCGGGCACACCTGCGGCCCGAACCAGCGGCCCCGATCCCGGCCAGGGCGAGATCGTCCGCTTCCCGCGCTCCAAGTTCCTGGAGGCGACGACGCTGGGCCTCGGCGGATTGATCGGTGTGATCGTCACCGCTCCGGTGCTCGGCTTCACCGTTCTTCCGCCCTTCATCAAGCAGGGCCATCCGAAGATCGACGTGGGCGCGATCGAGGACTTCCCTGAGAACAAGTTCGTGATCGCGACGTACTTGTTGAAGCCCGAAGACGGCGAGGTGTCGCGCCGCACGGCGTACATCCGCAACAACGGCTTCCTCGACGAGAGCCCGAGCTTCACGATCCTCTCCAATCGCTGCGTCCACCTCGGCTGCCCGGTCCAGGTGAACGGCCTGCCGCTCGATGACGAGGCGAAGACCGAGAAGACGGCCGGCGATAACGTCGTGACGCGGATCCCGACGGCTGCGGCTGCCGGCTTCGGCTGCCCGTGTCACGGCGGCCAGTACGACACCGAGGGCAACCGCACGGCCGGCCCGCCGGTCCGCGCGCTCGACCGCTATCAGTTCGAGATCGTCGATGGGCGCCTCCTCCTCGGCCAGACGTTCTCCGTCTCGGACGTCGACGGGACCGGCGCCGAGGCCAAGATTCACACGTACCGACTCGCCGGCCCCGGCCAGCACGTGGACGGGCCTGAGGGCTGGCTCTACCCGGTGCAGCCGCCGCGCTGATGGCGAACAAGCCACAAGGCCGCAGTCACCAGCTCCTCCAGATCCTGCTCTATCCGCTCAACTGGCTCGAGGAGCGGACCTCCCTACCGGGCCGCTCGGGGATCGTCGGTGGCATCAAGTATTTCCTCTTCCGCAAGGTCCCGAGCGACATCAGCTGGGGGCACACGCTCGGATCGGCCGCGCTGACCGCATTCATCGTGCAGGCGGTCACGGGCGTGATCCTCGCCATGTACTACAAGCCGGATCCGAACTCCGCGTACGAGTCGATCCGGCACATCACGGACGACCTGTGGGCGGGCTGGCTCGTCCGCGGCATGCACCGCTGGGGCGCGAGCGTCTTCATCATCCTGCTCTTCCTGCACATGGGCCGCGTGTTCCTGTACGGGGCCTACAAGTACCCGCGCGAGCTGAACTGGATCATCGGCGTGCTGATCCTCGTGCTCGGGATGATGGAGGGCTTCTTCGGTTACCTGCTGCCGTGGGACCAGACGGCCTACTGGGCAACCGTCGTCGGCGTCAACCTGCAGGCGACCGGGCCGTTCGTCGGGCCGTTCCTCGGTGATGTCCTGCGCGGGGGCTCCGAGATCGGGCCCGACACGCTTGCGCGCTTCTACTCACTGCACATGCTCGTCATACCGGGCGCGCTCGCCGCGCTGATCGGGCTGCACCTCTGGCTCGTCGTGCGCATCGGCGTCAGCTCGCCGCCCTGGTCCCCGACCGAGGCAGGACGGCCCGAGCCGGGGCCGCCGCCGGCGCCGAGGAAGGGGCTCGTCGCGCCGGCGCCGAGGAATGGGCTCGCCGCGCCGGTTTCGAGAGGAGCGAGGAGGCGATGAACAGGCGGCTCGAGGAGCGCCGGGCGTACCACGCGCGGTACAAGCAGACGGTGAAGACGCGCGGGAAGCCCTTCTTCCCGTACGCGATGTTCCACGACACGGTCATGAGCCTGCTCGTCGTGTGCCTGATCGTCGCGCTGGCGGTGATCTGGAAGTACACCGCGAACGAGGGGACGGGCGAGCACGACTCGGGCTGGCTTGGCAAGCTCTACGACGAGAAGGCCGACCCGGGGACGACGAACTTCGTCCCGCGGCCGGACTGGTACTTCTACTTCCTCTTCTACCTCCTGCGGATCTTCAAATGGCCGGACTCGGTGATCCTGGGGACGGTCGGGATCCCGACAGTTGCACTCCTGCTCCTGCTCGCGCTGCCGTTCATCGACATCGGCCGCGAGCGGAGGCCGATGCGCCGGCCGGTGGCCATGACGGCGGCGGTCCTGACGATCATCACGATGGGCGTGCTCACCTACAAAGGCGCAACCGCGAAGGAGCCGCTCGCCGCCGAGAACCTCGTGCTCGTGCCGAAGTGGGCCGCGAAGCAAGGGTTCGCCGGCAACCAGACTGCCGTGGACGGGGCGAAGATCTTTGCCCAGGTCGGGTGCATGAACTGCCACACCTACCTGGGCGCGGGGACGTCGAACCTGGGCGCGCCCGACCTGTCGAAGATCGGGAAGACGTCGAACCGCGGGGTCGCGGGCTTCGCCACCTACGTCTCCGACCCGTCGAAGTTCGGCAACAACGTGATGCCGCAGTTCAAAGATCTCGGGGCGGACAACCTGCGCAAGCTCGGCACGTTCCTCCAGTCCTCCGGCACGTGCAGTCCGAAGACGGACACGTGCCCCGCTGCGGGCGGGCAGTAATGCGGGTCTTCCTGGGGATCACGGGCGCTTCCGGGGCGCCGTACGCCGCGCGCCTCGTCGAGTCGCTGGCGGCGGCCGAGTGTGAGATCGGGTTGTGCGCGTCGGCGGCCGGGGTCCAGGTGCTGGCCACGGAGCTGTACGGCGACCCGCGGCTGCCTCGGGACGAGGTGCTCGCGCGCTTCACCGAGCCCGCTCGCGACGCCGTCACCGTTTTCGACCCGCACGACTACTCGGCGCCGTACGCGAGCGGCTCGGCGTCCGTCGACGGCTACGTCGTCTGCCCGTGCTCGATGGCGACCGCTGGGACGATCGCGACCGGGGGCGAGGCGAATCTCATCCACCGCGCGGCTGGGGTCGCGCTGAAGGAGGAGCGCAAGCTCGTTCTCGTCCCGCGCGAGACGCCGCTGTCCACGATCCACCTCGAGAACCTGCTCACGTTGCGCCGCGCAGGCGCGACGATCCTCTTCGCTGCGCCGGGCTTCTACCACGGCGCAAAGTCGGTCGACGACCTCGTCGACTTCGTGGCCGGCCGCGCGCTGGCCCAGCTCGGGCTCGAGCAGACCCTCGTCAAGCCGTGGGGCGACGAATGAGCCGTGTCCGGGGGAACGCATGAACGTCAAGAGCGGGACGCTGCCGGCCGAGGGCGTGCGGTCGATGTTCGGCCGGATCGCGCCCGTGTACGACTCGATGAACCGGGTGATGACGGCAGGGCTCGACCGGCGCTGGCGCCGTGAGGCCGCCAGGACCGTTGTCAAGCCCGGCGACAAGGTGCTCGACTCCTGTTGCGGCACCGGCGACCTCGCGATCGCGGCTGCCGCAGCCGGAGGGAAGGTGACCGGGATCGACTTCTCCAAGCCGATGCTGGAGCGCGCTCGCCGCAAGGCTCCCGAGCTCGAGTGGGTCGAAGGCGATGCGCTCGCCCTGCCGTTCGCCGACGGCTCCTTCGACGCGGCCACGGTCGGCTTCGGTGTCCGCAACCTGTCCGAGCTCGACCGCGGGCTGAGTGAGCTGCGACGCGTCCTCCGCCCGGGCGGCCGGCTTGCGATTCTCGAGATCACGCGCCCCCGGGGGCTACTCGCCCCGTTCTACCGGCTCTGGTTCGACGTCCTGATCCCGGCGGCCGGAAAAGTCCTTCCCGGCGGCTCCGCGTACACGTATCTTCCGGCCAGCGTGCGTCGCTTCCCCGATCCAGAGGGACTGGCCCACGTCATGGACGAGGCCGGCTTCGGCGAGATCCGCTGGCGCCTCTTCGCGGGCGGCATCGTCGCCCTGCACACCGGGGTCGCCCGGTGAGCGCCCTCGCAACCGTCCAGGCCGCCCCCGGTCTCGACACGTACCTCGAGGAGCTCGAAGACCGCCTGGCCATCGCGGTCGCGGCGCGGCCCGGGCTCGTGGCGGAGATCGGAACCGAGGCCCTCGCCTCGGGCGGCAAGCGCCTCCGCCCACTGCTCGTCTTCCTCACGGCCGATCCCGAGGCCGGGAGCCCGGTTGCCGCCGGCGTCGCGATCGAGCTCGTGCACATGGCGAGCCTCGTCCACGACGACCTGATCGACGGGGCCGAGCTGCGTCGAGGGCGAGCGTCCGTCTGGTCCGCCTACGGCGCGGGCGCCGCGCGAGCCGGAGGCGTCTACCTCTTCGCACGCGCCTTCGCCGAGCTCGCGGAAACGGGCGACGGAGGAGCGGTCGCGATCCTCGCCGATGCGGCACTGGCGCTCGTCCGCGGGGAGGGGCTCGAGCGCAATCAGCGGCACCGTCCGGAGACGAGCGTCGAGGAGTACCTGAACCGCTGCACGCTGAAGACGGCCAAGCTCTTCGAGGCCGCGTGCCTGCTCTCGAGCCGTCGTCCCGAGCTCGGCGAGTTCGGCCTCGCGCTCGGAATCGCGTTCCAGATCGTCGACGACTGTCTCGACTGCGCGGGACAGACGGTCGAGACGGGCAAGATCGCCGGCACCGATCTCCGCGAAGGCATACCTACGCTTCCGCTTCTGCTCGCGGCTCGAGAGGACGCGCTCGTCCGCCAGGCGCTCGCGGGCGGATCGCTCGAGGGTGCGCTGCTTCGAGTTGCGGCGAGCGGCGCGATCGAAGAGGCCCGGCAGGTCGCGCGCAACTACGCTGAGCGGGCGCTGGCGTGTCTCGACGGTCTCGAGGCGCGCGACGAGCTCGAGGCGATCGCGGAAGCCGTGGTAGACAGGACTGCCTAGAAATGTCTCAGGTGGATTCGAAACGCGTCGACCGGTCAGTTCCGACGGACGCACGGGCAGAGCCCGCGCGTCCTGAAGACGGCACCGCAAGCGGTGCCTCGGTGGCCATTCTCGACCACACCGCGACGCTCGAGAGCATCCGCGAGAAGGTCGTCGCCGGCGAGCGGCTCGATCTCGAGGACGGCCTTCAGCTCATGGAGTCGGACGACGTGCTCGCGCTCGGCGAGCTGGCCGACCTCGCGCGCCGCCGGCGGGGCGGAAACGACGAGGTCTACTTCGTCCAGAACCTGTACCTGAACCAGACGAACGTCTGCCGCGTCAAATGCAAGTTCTGCGCCTTCGCGGTCACGCAGAAACAGGAGGGCGCGTACACGTACACGGCCGAGGAGCTCGTCGAGGACGCGCTGCGCCAGCGCGAGCTGAGCGGCTTCACCGAGATCCACATGGTGGGCGGTGAGAGCCCGCATGTCGACTTCGACTACTACGTCCAGATCGTCTCCCAGCTCCACGAGGCGATGCCGGACGTGCACCTGAAGCTCTTTACCGCGAGCGAGATCCACCACATGTCGAAGCTCGGCGGCCTGACCCACGAGCAGGTGCTCCGGGAGCTGCGCGACGCAGGCCTCGGCTCGCTGCCCGGCGGAGGCGCCGAGGTCTTCGCCGACCGGGTGCGCCGGCTGGTCGCGCCCGGGAAGGAGCATCCGGACAACTGGTTCGACGTCCACCGCACCGCGCACGGGCTCGGCATCCCGACCCACTGCACGATGCTCTACGGGCACGTCGAGACCTACGCCGAGCGGGTCGACCACCTCCTGCGGCTGCGCGCGCTCCAGGACGAGACCGGCGGCTTCCTCGCCTTCATCCCGCTCGCGTTCCATCCCGAAAACACGGTCTTCGAGCAGCGCGGCTGGAAGCACACGGCCGCTTCGGACGACCTCAAGCTGATCGCCGTCTCGCGGCTCCTGCTCGACAACATCCCGAACATCAAGGCCTACTGGATCATGATGGGCCTGCCGCTGACGCAAATTGCCCTGCATTTCGGCGCAAACGACGTGCAAGGGACGGTTGTGCGCGAGGAGATCTTCCATGCGGCGGGGGCGCAGACCGAGACCGAGCAGAAGATCGACGAGCTGGTGCGCGTCGTCAGGGAGGCGGGGCGCATCCCCGTCCAGCGCGACACGCTCTACAACGAGCTGCGGCGGTGGGACGACTGATGCAGAGTCGTCACTTCCGGTCACTGACACGTGCGCCCTGGAGCCGTAGCCTCAGCGGCAGGGGCGCGGTCAGTGGGGTCGCCCGTTCACGCGCGTGGACCTCAAAGGGGTCGCGACCGTGATCCGGCTCGGCCGCATCTCGTACGTGAACATGGCGCCGGTCTTCCACCGGCTCGAGGCGGAGGTCGAGGAGGTCAGCGGCGTCCCGACCGACCTCTCGCGCAGGCTCCTCGCCGGCGAGGTCGACGTGGCGCCGATCCCGTCCATCGAGTGGGCGCGGAACGCGGCCCAGCTCCGGCTCTTGCCGCGGCTCTGCGTGTCCTCCGAGGGCGCCGTCGACTCGATCCAGCTCGTCTCGCCGAAGCCGGTGAACGAGATCCGTTCGATCGCGGTGACGCCTGAGAGCGCGACCTCGGTCGTGCTGGCGCGGATCCTGTTCCCGAACGCCTCCCACGTGCCGCTGGAGCAGCCCGCAGACGCGAAGCTCCTGATCGGCGACGCCGCGCTGCGGAGTGCGTTCGAGGACCCGACGCCGCACCACGACCTGGGACGCATCTGGACCGAGCGGACGGGCCTGCCGATGGTGTTCGCGGTCTGGGCCTGTGCCGATCCGCCGCCGGCCGGAGTCGAAGAGCTGGAGGACGCGCTCGTGGCGTCAGTGAGGCAGGCGCGCTCCGAGCCGGAGGTCCTCGCGCACGAGGCGATGGACCGGTACGGGTATCCCGCCGGGTTCCTCGCCCGCTACTTCGAGAAGCTGCGCTACAGGTTCGGCCCGCGCGAGCGCGCCGCGCTCTTCACCTTCCTCGAGCTCGCGCGCGACGCCGGCGAGCTCGACCGTGTCCCGAACCTGAGGTTCGTGTACGGCGAGGCGGTGCCGGCGTGATCCGTCTGCTGCTGGGGGCGGGCCTCCTCCTGCTCGTCGTGGCCTGCGGCGGCAAGGAGAAGACCCAGTACAGCTACGCCAAGAGCGTCGACTGCTTCCACGGCCTCGGCAAGACCCAGAAGCTGCTGAACAAGGGACAGACCGCCGCGCACATCGAGACGAAGACCAAGGCCTTCGAGATTCTGTTCCTGCCGAGTGGAGCACAGGCGTCGG
Organism: Actinomycetota bacterium; assembly: GCA_005883245.1. Classification (GTDB taxonomy): domain Bacteria; phylum Actinomycetota; class Thermoleophilia; order Gaiellales; family Gaiellaceae; genus VAXT01. Next base: position 20,925 of record VAXT01000083.1, read on the forward strand.
CCTACGCGAAGCAGCTCAAGGCACCGAGCGGGAGGCTGGCCACGAAGGGCAACGTGATCATCTTCGGGCACCGGAACAGCTCGAGCATCGGGCCCGACGTATCGGCTGACGAGATGAACAAGGTCAAGGACTGCCTGGCGTGACCGCGCCGATCCTCGAGAAGGCCCTCGACGGCGAGCGCATCACCGACGAAGAAGCGCTCGCGCTCCTCGAGTCGAAGGACCTCGTCGCGGTCGGCAAGGCCGCGGACGAGCTCCGTGCGCGCCGCACCGACGCGGGGCGGATCACGTTCATCATCGACCGCAACGTCAACTACACGAACGTCTGCGTCACCGACTGCGACTTCTGCGCGTTCTACCGCCGGCCGGGCGACCGCGCCGAGGGGTACCTGCTGCCGAAGGCCGTCATCTACAAGAAGGTCGAGGAGACGCTCGCGATTGGCGGCACCGGCGTGCTCATGCAGGGCGGGCATCATCCGGATCTCGGGATCGACTACTACGAGGATCTCTTCCGCTCGCTCAAGGAGCGCTACCCGATCCACCTGCACGCGCTGTCGCCGCCGGAGATCCAGCACATCGCGCGGCGCTCGAAGCTGACCGTCCCGGCCACGCTGACGCGCCTGCGCGACGCGGGCCTCGACTCGATTCCGGGCGGAGGCGCCGAGATCCTCGTCGACCGTGTCCGCGACATCATCGCGCCGAAGAAGACGAAGACCGCGGACTGGCTCGGCGTGATGCGGCACGCGCATCGCCTGGGGATGTCGACGACCGCGACGATGATGTACGGCCACGTTGAGACGCTCGCCGAGCGCATCGAGCACATGCGCCGCATCCGCGAGCTCCAGGACGAGACGCGGGGCTTCCGAGCGTTCATCTCCTGGACGTTCCAGCCGCAGGGCACGCGACTCGCCCCGCTCGTGACGCACCATCCGACCTCGTTCGAGTACCTGCTCACGCAGGCCGTGAGCCGCATCTACCTCGACAACGTCGACCACATCCAGTCCTCGTGGGTGACGCAGGGGATGAAGGTGGGGCAGGTCGCACTCGAGTTCGGCGCCGACGACCTCGGCTCCGTGATGATCGAGGAGAACGTCGTCTCGGCGGCGGGCACGACGCACCGCGCGTCGACGGACGACTTCATCCGCGCAATCAAGGCGCTCGGCAAGACGCCGGTGCAGCGCGACACGCTCTACCGCGACGTCCGCGTCTGGAACTAGACCGCCGGTCGGAGCTTCCGCTAGCCTCGTCGCGGGTCTGATGTTGCGCAGAATCTTGATCGCCGCCCTCCTCGCGGGCGTTTTCGCGCCCTCGGCCGGGGCCGCCGGGATCACGCTCGCGCCCGGGATCACCTACGAGCGGCAACTCGTCTTCACACCGCACGGCCCGGACGTGATCCACGTCATGACCGCCCCCAAGCCCGGCGGGCTGTACGCGCTCCACCCGGTGCTCTCGAACAACACGGTCGTCAACCGCGAATCGGTGACGGCCATGCAGAGACGCCTCTCGACGACCGCGACGGTCGGCGGCGTCAACGCCGACCTCTTCACCTGGAACGACGGTACGCCCGACGGCATGTTCATGGACTCCGGCGTCATGACGACGCCGCCGCACCCGCGGCGCTCGACCGTCGGGATGACGAGTGACGGCCGCCTCCTCGTCCAGCAGGTGGCCATGATCGCGACCTGGGAGGGCTCGAGCCAGCGGCGCCCGATGACCGGCCTCAACCAGCCGGCCGGCCCCGAGGGCGTGTCGCTGTTCACCTCCGCCTGGGGCGCTGCGACCCCGCCCGCGACCGACACGATCGAGGTCGTGCTCAGCTCGTTCCCGCCGGTCGCGCCGCTGACCGACCTGACCGGAACCGTTGTCGCGGCGAAGCCCGCAGGTGGGACTCCGATCCCGCCGGGCGGCGCGGTCCTCGTCGGGCGCGGCGCCTCCGCGGGCCGCCTCGCGAGCGAGGCGCCGGTCGGGCAGCAGGTCACGGTCCGCCTCGTCCTCCGCCCGCAGTGGAGCGGTGTCGTCGACGCGGTCGGAGGCGGCCCGCTGATCGTCCAGAACGGACGACCGGTGTTCCGGGCCCAGGAGGAGTTCACGAGCAACCAGCTCTCGCTCCGCCGAGCGCGCACCGCGATCGGCCAGCGCGCCGACGGGCGGATCATCCTCGTCGCGATCGACGGCGCCATGCCCGGCTACAGCACCGGGATGACGAACTTCGAGCTCGCCCAGCAGATAGTGCGGCTCGGCGCCGTCACCGCGAGCGCGCTCGACTCGGGCTCCTCGACGACGATGGCCTTCGACGGGAAGCTGCTCAACCGTCCTTCCGATCCCGCCGGCGAGCGCGGAGTCGCCGACGGCCTCTTCGTCTTCTACTACGGAGTCCAGGCGCCGGCTCCGGCGACCGACGTGCTCTCGCCGAACGGGGACGGCGTCGACGAGTCGCAGGAGGTGAGCTACAAGGTCGTGCGGCCGTCGACCGTGACTGCGAGCCTGATCGGCCCCGACGGAGTCGCTCGCCAGGCGCAGACCGGCCCGAAAGAGCCGGGTACGTACACGCTGAACTGGACGGGGCGCACTCAGCAAGGCACAGCCGAGCCCGAGGGGCGCTGGCGCTGGGTCGTCAACGCTCTCGACGATCGCGGCCAGTCGTCGAGGGCCGAGCGCGCCTTCTATCTCAACAACACGCTCGGCTACCTGCGAGTCAGCCCGCCGCGCGTCGTCCTCCGTCGCCGTGGCGGCTCGGCTCGCATCGCCTTCCGGCTCGCGCACCCCGCGACGGTCACGCTCAGGATCCGCACCCTGAGCGGCGCGACCGTGCAGACGATCCGCCGCCGCCTGCGGGCCGGGACGACGAGCATCCGGTGGAACGGTCGCTACGGCAGCGGTGTCCGCGCCTTCTCGGGCCCGTACGTCGCCAGCGTGCGCGCCGTGAATGCGTTCGGCTCCGCACAGCTCGAGCGCCGCTTCCTCGTTCGCCGCGGGCGTTAACGCGCGAGGGCCAGCTTCTTCGCCAGCTCGCGCGGGCCGTCACCGCGATCGACGCGGATCCGTGCCAACGTGAAAATCTGCGAGGGCCGCGCGAGCCCGAACCGGGTCGTCGTCGCGCCCCAGTAGCCGGCGGCGCGGACGGCCCGCACCACCCGAGGGTCGAACTTGCCCATCGGGTAGCAGAAGAAGTGCACGGGCACGCCGAACCGACGGCGGAGAAGCTGCCGCGGGCGCACCAGCTCCGAGTAGAGCGCGGCCGCGCCGACGGTGGTGAGATCGGGGTGCGTCATCGTGTGCGAGTCGAGCTCCCAGCCGTCGGCCAGCATTCGGCGGACCATCGGGCCCGTCAGGTCCTCGTGCACGAGGTGCGCGTACTCGAGGTTGAGGACGCCGGGCCAATGGTGACCTCGGAGCAGCGGCTCGGCGATCGTGAACTGCTCGCGGTAGCCGTCGTCGAACGAGAAGACGATCGGCCTGCGTGGGAGCCTGGCCCGGCCTCTCCAGTAGCGATCGACGGCGTCGAGCGTGACCGCGTGATACCCGTGCTCCGCCAACCAGCGCAGCTGTGACGCGAACCTCGCGCGACCGACGTACAAGCCTGGGATCGCCGCTCTCGGCGGAGTGGGCCCGACGACGTGGTACATCAGGATCGGAACCGGGCGACGGTGGGGCCCGACCGGTCTCGCCGGGGGAGGCGCCTTCGCGTGTGGAGGCGTCGTCGACCCGGCCGAGGTCGGTGGGGTTGCCTCGTCCGAGCCGTGAGTCGCCGCGTAGACGCCGATGCTCACGCCGATCACGAGGATGAGGACTGACAGGAGAGACGCTCGGCGGATGTGCCAAGTGTGACGCGCTGAATCTCTTTTGCAACATGTAAAAACTTGCATCTCCCGAGCCGGAGTGCGCTACCGTCTCGGCCGTCCTGCTCCGCAAAACCGCCATAACAGCTCTACTCTTTGCGGTGATTGCGGCCCCGGCGCACGCCGGCCGCGTCTCGCTGATGCCCGGTGTCAGCTACGAGCGCCAGGTCCAGTTCACGCCGCGGGGCCCGGTTGTGGTCCACATCATGCGCGCGCCGCGCCCCGGCGGCCTGTACGCGCTCCGGCCGCTGCTGTCCAACGACGCGCTCCTCGGGCGCGAGACGGTGACGTCGATGCAGAGGCGCGCCTCGGCGAGCGCAAACGTCGCGGGCGTCAACGGCGACTTCTGGACGTGGGACGAAGGCATCCCGACCGGAATGCTGATGCAGTCTGGCGTCCTCGAGACGCCTCCGCACCCGAAGCGCTCGAGCCTCGGCATCACCGACGAC
>VAXT01000052.1 GCA_005883245.1 Actinomycetota bacterium
ACGATTCGGTCGGGTCCGAATCGCGGGTCGGAGGCGAGAGTCGTCCGCAACTGCCCGAGTGCGCGCTCGGTGCGCGGTTCTCTGGCCCCGCTTGCGACCACGATGTCGACCGGATTGGCCGTGGCTCCGGGGAAGTATCGCTGCAGCGCCTCGAATCCACGGTGCGACTCGAAGCGACCGGGCAGGAGCGTGGGCCCGCTCGTGCCGATCTTGAGCCCCAAGATCGGCGATGCCGCTGCGAGCAGCAGCGCAACGGAGACGCCGGCCGAGAGCCATGGGCGTCGCAGCACCGAGCGGATGATCGTGCCCCAAAAACGCCCTTCTGGGTTTTCGGCCTCGAGCGATCGCCTGCCGATGATCGGGATCCGCAGGCGGTCGATCCCGTCCCCGAGCCAGCCCAGCAAGGCGGGCAGCAGCGTCGCCGAGGCGATCACCGAGACGATGGCGACGAGGATCGCGCCGACGGCCAGGCTGCGCATGATCGAGCTGGGCGCGATAAACATGCCGAACATGGCGATCACGAAGGTCGTGCCGCTGAAGAGCACGGCGCGATTCGCGGTCAGCGCAGACGCCGAGATCGCGTCGAGCTTCTCGCGGCCTCGGCCCCGCTCCTCGCGAAACCGCGAGACCACGAAGAGCGCGTAGTCGATCCCGAGCGCAAGCCCCATCCCGGTCAGCATGTTGACCACGAAGACCGAGAGGCTGAATGCGTGCCCGAGGACGGCGACCAACGAGAGGGCGACGATGATCGACGGCAAGGCGATCAGGAGCGGCACGAGCCCCGCGACGATCGTCCCGAACACGAGCAGGAGTACGATCACGGCCGCGGGGAGCCCGAACTGGAGCTCGCCCGAGCGAAGGTCGTCCTCGGAGAGCTTGTTGAAGTCGTGGTTGACCGTTCGCTGTCCGGTGAGGGTGACGTCGAATCGTGAACTGCACCATGGTCGCGTGTCGATCCGTGGAGACGAGCGAGGGGTCGGGCGCATCGAGATAGGTGCGGACGCTCTCGACGCCGTCGGCCCCGCGGACTTCGCCGGCAAGTCTCCGGACGAAGCTGCGAAACGCCGGCGCATCGACCGTGTTGCCCGGCGAACGAACGATGATGATGTCGGTGACCGCCGCGCTCGAAGCGGCCGGGATGGCGGCGTCCCGCGCGTCTTTTGCGCGTTCGGACTGCGGGTTGTTGGTCGGTTTGCCTTCGGTGGTCAGCGCGCCGCCCAGCAACGTGGCGACCACGACGATTGCGACCAGCATGGTGACGATCCAGGCGCCAATCGTGCGCCGTGGATGCCTGGCGTTCGCGAGGGCGATTCTCTGGAGCCAGGTGCCGTTCATCTTCCTCTTCGCCTGTCCGCAGCCTAGCCCTCAGAGGCTCGGCTCGTCGAGACTCGCTACCTCAGCTCGGAGGGGGCGTGGTTTGCACGCGCAGGCGTGTCGTGCGGACCTCGTGGGCTCGCGTCTCCAGGGCGGACAGGAGCGCGTCCAGTCCCTCCACGTGCGCGCGGAACTCGTTCACGCGGCGGAACGCGTCGGTCAGCTCGCTGAAGGAAGCTTCCGGCTCGGCGTCGAGCTTTCCGAGGCGCCCCTCCAGACGGTCGAGCTCCCCGCCCAGGATCAGCCGGCACGCTCGGCCCTCTTCGAGCAGGCTCCGCAGCTCCGCCTCGGTCAGCGGCGGAGGCGGCTCCCTGAGGACCTCTCTCAGCCGCCCCCTCAGTACAGCATCGAGCTCCAGCCAAGGCTCGGCCATCCGGCCTCGGAGGCTAACCGATCAGCTAGCGTCGAGGGCCGTGCGACCCGAGTTCGTCAGCCCTCCGAGCCTCTTCGCCGGCGCGCCGTACGAGTACGCGGCCGTCGCGCCCAAGGGTGCGCGGCTGGTGTTCGCGGCCGGCGCCTGCCCGCTGAACGACGCCGGCGAGGTCGTCGCTCCGGGTGACTACGAGGCCCAGGCACGCGTGGCACTCGAGAACCTGAAGGTCGCGCTCGAGGAGGCCGGATCCGGTCTCGAGCGGGTGCTCAAGACGACCGTCTACGTCGCCTCGCCGGACCGCGCGCAGCTCGTCCGCGTCTGGCGCATCGTCGAGGACGGCTTCGCTCCCGCGCGGCCGCCGAGCACGCTGCTCGGAGTCTCCGTGCTCGGCTATCCCGAGCAGCTCGTCGAGATCGAGGCCGTTGGCCTAGCCGTCTGACTCGAGCAGCTGCTTCAGGCGCTCGAGATTCCCACCAGAGACGCGGCTGATGTCCATTACACCGGCCGCCACTGCGGATCGTTCTCGGCGTTCGCGAGAAACGCGAACACCTCGGAGGGCGGTCGCCGGACGACTGTCGAGTGCTCCGCCCGGGGCATGGAGGAGACCTAACGGGTCAGATAGGCGACGCGGCCGTTCGCGCCGGAGGCCCAGCATGCAGTCGGCCTTGCGCAGTCGACGGTGTCGAGGCTCCCGTTGTCGAAGCGCGTCCAGGTGCCGCTGTTCTTGCTGTAGTCGCTGCCCGAGGGGCCGACGGCGATCGCCGTGTGGCCGTTGACCCAGGTCGCGCCGGAGCGGTACTCCGCGGGGGCGCCCGTGATCAGGCTCCAGGAAGCACCTCCGTTGCGCGTCTTGGCGAAGTTGTTCGGGGACGCGGCCGGAAGGTTGAAGTCGCCGCCGACCGCCAGCCCGTGGCGCTGGCTCTTGAACGCCAGCGCGAAGATGCCGGCGCTCGGACCGCTGTTCATCGGCGTCGCGCTCACGGTCCAGGTGCGGCCCCGGTTGCGAGACGTGAACACCCGGGCCTGCGCTCCGCCGGATCCGAGCCAGGCGGTGTGACCGTGGTTGCTCGTCAGGCACTGGCCGCTGGCGGCGAAGGCGAACTCACCCGGGAGCGCCTGCGGCATGCCGGCCGGGTCCGTGACCGTCCAGGTCTGGCCGCCGTCGGTCGTCTTGATGATCCGGAAGTGCATCCCGTCCGGCGGGTCGGAGACCGCAAGGCCCACCTTGCGGTTGAAGAACGTCATGCAGTCGTAGAACGCGTTCGGCTCGTTGTTCTGGAAGACGAGCGTCCAGGTCTGGCCGCCGTCGGCGGTGCGGTAGATCCGCGAGTCGGTTCCGGTGCCCGCGGACAGGATGACGGCCTTGTTCGCGCCGAACGCCTCGATGTCCCGGAACTGGAGCGTCGAGGGCTGCCCCGCCGGGCCGACGTTCTGCCACGTCGCGCCGCGGTCGAGCGTGCGCAGGACGACGCCTCCGGTCACGGAGTAGCCGCTCACCCAGGCCGTGTTCGCGCTGATGGCTGCAAGCCCGCGGAAGTGCGCCGTCGACCCGGTCGTCACGTCGTGCCACGCGTACGCGTGGTGATGCGTCGGCCCCTGGCCCTTCCCGTGCTTCGGCTTCGGCAGCGGCTTGGAGGCGAATGCGACGCTCACAAGCGTAAGCGCGCCGACCAGCGAGGCCACGAGCAGAGTCGTTCGTCTCGGCATTGCGGCGAAGTATTACCAATCCGCGCGCTCTTCAAACGTCAATACGCCCACGGAGGCCGTTCGAGCGCCTGTTCGAAGGCCGTGCGGTCATGCACCGGCTCCCCGTGCGAGACGATCACGTGCTCGAACGGAAGGTCGAGCAGCTCCCGCAAGGCGGGCAGGACCCGCTTCTCGTGCCAGGGCGTTCCCCACACGCGGAGCTCGCCGCCCGGCGCGGTCAGCGCATCGGCGAAGACGAGCGCCCGTCGCTCCGGGATCCAGAGCGGCGTCTCGTTGCGCCCGCGGCCGTCGTAGAGCGTGACGAGCCCACCCGGCAGCTCCCGCTCCGGCTCGAGCCCTTCGAGCTCGGTCCTCGGCGCGTCGCCGCCCCAGAAGAGGTAGGGGCCGAACGCTTTCTGGACGTCGTAGCGGTGGACGAACAGATCGACGTCGCGCACGTGGTCGGGCTTCAGGACGACGACCATCGTCGGCAGCTTCGCGTCGAGCCGGTTCCAGATGTCGGTCGCCTCCTCGGGCGGTGCCAACGGGTCGATGAGCGCCACCTCGCCGCCGGACTCGACGACCGTCGAGGTGACCATTGGCTCCCAGTCGTAGCCCTCGCGCCAGGCCGGGTGCTCGAGTCGCCAGACCCAGAGCCCCTCGGCGACGTCTCGAACCTCAGGCAGTTCGCCCACCCCGTTCACGAACACGATGATCTCATCTAGTGCGGCACGGAATCGCCCCGACGATCGCGTGAGCCAGCGGTCTC
>VAXT01000084.1 GCA_005883245.1 Actinomycetota bacterium
GCGAGTACGTGTGGTAGACGACGCCGTCCTCGAGCTTGAAGACGTTCCACCGCGGCGACTCGGCCATGCCGTGCTCGAGGTCGGTGCCGACGTTGTCGGCCCAGTCGTTCAGCCAGTCCTCCGCCTCGTCGACCATCTTCTTCAGCTCGCCGGTCGCCATCTGCTCCTGCGTGAAAGAGGCGTCGAAGTCGAAGTTGAAGTCACTCGCGAACGAGGACACGTACGGAAACTTCCAGCCCATCCGCTGCTTGTAGGCCGTCAGCTTCTCGATCGGCGCGCGTGAGATCGCAATCAGCGTGACGTCGCGTGCGTTGACGTGCGGTAGAGCACCGTCGAAATGATCCGCCAGGCCCGTGCAGCCAGGGCATGCGGCTTCGTAGGTCGGACCGAACATGAGCTGATAGATCAGCAGCTGTGAACGCCCGTCGAAGAGCTCGGGCAGCGTCTTCCTGCCGTCCTCCGTGTCGAACGTGTACTCCTTGTCGACGCGAACCCACGGAATCTCTTGCCGCTGCTTCGCGATCTCCTCGTCGAGCTTTCCCAGCTCCTGCTCACGCTCGTGCACCGCGTCGAGAGCGGCCTTCCATTCCTCCCGTGTACCGATTTCATGTGCTGGCATCGTCGCCTCCTGTGTGGCCCCGGAATAACGACCGCCCAGACCGCCGAACCTCATCGGTCTGACTCGGCGGACCCCTGCGTTTCGAGCGGAAAACGCGGACTGGAGCGACGGGCGCCTAGGATTGGGGGCGTGCCTCGCGCGGCGCGTGAGATCCGCCGGTCCGCTCGCGTTGGCAGGGTCGAGACGTGAGCGAGCAGCGACGCGTTCCCGCGGCGATTCGCAATGTCGCCTTCCCCGTCGCGCGCCGAGGTTACGAGCGCCGGGCGGTTGACGCGTACGTCACGCGGATCAACCGCTTGATCGCAGAGCTGGAAGCGACCCGCTCGCCGCGGGATGCAGTCGAGCACGCGCTCGAGCGGACCGAGGACGAGCGGAGCACCATGCTCGCGAGGGCTCGCGAGACCGCAGTTGAGATCATCGACGCCGCCGAACGAGAGGCGGAAGAGATCCTTAGCGCGGCCAGAGCAGAGGCCGCGAGCATCGTCGTCGATGCCAGCGCCCAGGCCGACAGCTCCAAAGCCGAAGCGACCGACTACGTGGCCAAGGCGCGATCCGAGGCAGAGCAGGCCGTGACCGCCTCGCAAGCGGAAGCGGCTGACGAGTTGCGGCGTGCACAGGACGAGATCGCGAAGCTCCGCGACGAGGCTCAGGAGTGGCTGCAGGAGGTGCGCGCCGACACCGAGCGGGTCTGGAGCGAGCGCCGCGAGCTCGTCGACGATCTTCGTGCGCTCGCGACCCGTCTCCAGGAAGCTGTCTCCGACATTCATGCGCGCTCCAAAGACGCGCCGTCGGCTCGGGATTCTCGGCATACTCGGGGCTGATGGGGGAGGCTGACGCTGTGGATCGAGAGAACGGCGGCCGGTCGAACGGCGACTCCAGCGAGAGCCAGGCGCTCACGAGCACGATCCAGGAGGTGGCCTTCCCGGTCTCGATGCGCGGGTATGACCGCGAAGCTGTCGACAGCTATGTGAGCCGCGTGCGGGAAGTGGTGGCACAGCTGGAGGCGAGTCGCTCGCCCGAAGCTGCGGTCAAGGACGCGCTCGAGAAGGTCGGCGAGCAAACGAAGATCGTCCTCGAGAGCGCGGGGCAGAGCGCCGAGCAGATCACCGTTGCCGCGCGTCGCGAGGCGGACGAGACCGAAGCCCGCGCACAGAGCGAGGCGGAGGAGACCCTCGGCAAGGCACAGGCCGAGGCGAGCGAGATCGTCGCTCGGTCGAAGGCCGAGGCCAAGGCGACGGTCGAAGGCGCGCAGAAGCAAGCCGCCGAGCACCTTCGGCGCACCCAGGAAGAGCTGACCGCGCTGCAGGAAGAGGCCGAGGCCCGTTTGCGCGAGCTCAATGCCGACACCGAGAGCATCCGGCAGGACCGGAGCGAGCTCTTGGACGAGATCCACGGGTTTGCGGCTCGCGTCGAAGAGGTGGCCCGAGCCGCCGACGCGCGCTTTCCTGAGCGCGAAGCCACCGACACCGAGGGCCAGGAGACACCAGAGCCCGAGACGGCCGAGGAAGGCGAGACGGCCGAGGAAGGCGACACGGCAATCGCCACGCCTACCGACGAGTCGGCCGAGTAGAGGTCAGCTCGCGCCGGCGAGCCCGGCCACCGCCAAGCCCCCGAGCTCGGCGTCGCGTTCGGCGAGAGCGGCGTACCGACCCCCCGCGCGGAGCAGGTCCTCGTGGCGGCCGCGCTCGACGATCCGGCCGCGATCGAGCACGACGATCTGCTCGGCGTCGCGGATCGTCGAGAGACGGTGCGCGATCGCGATCGTCGTCCGGCCCTCGGACAGTCGGTCGAGTGCTTCCTGCACGAGCCGTTCCGTCGCTGTGTCGAGCGCGCTCGTGGCCTCGTCGAGCACGAGGATCGGTGGGTTGCGAAGAATCGTCCGCGCGATCGCGATCCGCTGCTTCTCGCCGCCCGAGAAGCGATAGCCGCGCTCGCCGACAACGGTGTCGTAGCCGTCCGGCAACGCCGCGATGACCTCGTGGATGCGCGCCGCCCTCGCGGCCGCCTCGAGCTCCTCGTCAGTCGCCTCGGGCTTGGCGAAGCGCAGGTTCTCGCGTACCGAGGCGTGGAAGAGGTACGTCTCCTGCGACACGACCCCGACGAGCTCCGTCAGCGCCTGGAAGCTGAGGTCGCGCACGTCGATGCCGCCGATCGCAACGCGCCCGCGGCCGACTTCGTACAGGCGCGCCGCAAGGTAGCCGAGGGTCGTCTTGCCAGAGCCCGTCTCGCCCACGATCGCGGTGGTAGTGCCCGTAGGCACGGTGAACGAGACATCCCGCAGCGTCCACTCCTCGCCGTACCCGAACCAGACGTGGTCGAAGACGACGTCGCCCGCGCGAGCCGCCGTGATGGCCGTCGGCTTCTCCTCGATGTCGATCGGCTCGTCGAGGTACTCGAAGATACGGTCGAATAGCGCGAGTGACGTCTGCACGTCCAGGCTGACGCCGAGCAGCGAGCCGACCGGGAAGAAGAGCCGCGTCTGCAGCGTCGTGAACGCGACCAGCATCGGGATCGACACGATGCTCGACCCGCCCGCGAGCAGGAGGCCGCCGAACCAGTAGACCGCGGCCGGCATGATCGCGAAGCTGGTCTGGATCGACGCCATCACCCAGCGGCCGGCCATGCGCTGGCGCACCTCGAGGTCGGCGAGCCGGCGCGAGTCCGTCTCGAAACGGTCGGCGAGCTCGTCGCCGCGGCCCATCGTCTTCCCGAGCAGGATCCCCGAGACCGAGAGCGACTCCTGCACGATGCTCGAGATATCCGCGAGCGTCTCCTGCGTCGTCTTCGCGATCCGCCGGCGCTCGTTCCCGACCCGGCGCGTCAGCAGCGCGAACAGCGGGATCAGCGCGAAAGCGAACAGGGCGAGCTGCCAGCTCAGCGCGAGCATTCCGATCATCGTCGCGACGACCACCGTCACGTTCGAGGCGATCGAGGTCGCGGTGTTCGTGACTACGTTCTGGACGCCGCCGATGTCGTTCGAGATCCGAGACTGCACCTCGCCCGTGCGGGTCCGCGTGAAGAACGCGAGGGAGAGGCGCTGGAGGTGGCGGAAGACCTTCGCGCGCAGGTCGTGCATGACGCGCTGCCCAACCTGGTTCGAGAGCAGCGTCTGGATCACTCCCAGCACGCCGGTGACGATCGCGATCCCGATGATCCCCGCTGCGTTGCGCGACAAGGCGCGCGTGTCGTTCGCGCCGATCGCCTCGAGGACGCGCTTGAGCAGAAACGCGGGCACGACCCCGAGGGCCGCCGAGGCGACGATCAGCAGCAGAACGCCGCCGAGCCGCAACTTGTACGGCGCGAACAGCCGCGCGATGCGCTTCAGGTTGGAGCGGCGCTTGGCCGGATCGGCCGGCCGCTCCGGCGCGTCCCCGGCGGAGTGAAAGAACATGCCCACGGCCTCAGCGTACGCTCGGCGAGCGACATGACCGCGCTGTCTGTGACGAAAACGCGAGCCCCGCACAGCCGTAAACGGGCCACCCTGGAAGGCCCGTTTACGACCGTGGGCTCGCGGCTCAAGTAGCGGCGAGCCGACTTCGGTGGTGCCGCCCGGTGAAGTACACGACTCCGATCAGGAGCATCAGCCCGAACGCTCCCAACGCAGCCCCGATGGCGGCGACGCTCCAGTCGATCCCGCCGTCCGACGAGGCCGAAGCCAGTTGGGTCGGCTCCTGAGGGAGCTGCGCGTTCGTGATCGGGCTCGGCCCCCGGAACGAGGCTGCGTCCGTGCGAACGTTCGACGCCGGCACGGAGACCCGTACCGTGGCCGCGTCGGTGCGAACGCTGAACGCCGGTCGGGAAATGGGCACCGTCGCTGCGTCGGTGCGAACGCTGAACGCCGGCCGGGAGATAGGCACCGTCGCTGCGTCGGTGCGAACGTTCGACGCAAGTAGTGAGGTTGACACGAGCGGGGCGTGGAGATCATCCGCATAGAGCCGAACGCTCCCGCCGCTCTCGGACGTGGAGTTCATCGTCATCGCCGTCGCGCTCGGAACGGCGATCGCCGTGACCGCGAGCGCGAGACCGAGGCGTGCGACGAGTCGTCGGGAACCCTTGACCTTCATAACGCCTCCTTTGGTGTGCTTCGTCATTTGCAGACACCGTAGGAAGGTGGGACCTCCGTGTCGTTCGCGGCCGCGACACAGGAAGTGTCAAACTCGTCACACATCGTGGAATGGCAACTGCTCGCCGACGTGCCCGAGGAGGCGCTGCACGCGCTGCTCACGATCGCGCGCCGCCGGACGTTCGCGCGCGGCGAGGTCGTCTTCCACCGCGGCGATCCCGCGGACTCGCTGAACCTGATCCGCAAGGGCCGGTTCTCGGTGCGCATCGCGACGCCGCTCGGAGATACCGCGATGCTGTCCGTCCGCGGGCCGGGTGACGCGTTCGGCGAGCTCGCGTTACTGGGGCGGGAGCCGGTCCGGTCCGCGACCGTGAGCGCCCTCGAGCCGGCGGAGACCTCGTCCATCCACCGCGGAGACTTCGAACGGCTCCGCCATGAGCATCCGATCGTGAACGACGTCGTGATCGGGATCCTCACTGATCGCCTGCGCCGCCTCTCGGATCAGCTCGTCGAGGCGTACTACGTCCCCGCAGACCGCCGCGTGCTGAGGCGCGTCTGCGAGCTCGCCGAGCTGTACGGGTCCGGCGAGGGCGAGGTTGTCGTCCCGCTCACCCAGGAGGAGATCGCCGAGCTGGCCGGGACGTCGCGGGCGACCGTGAACCGCGTGCTCCGCGAGGCGGAGCGGCGCGGCACCGTCGAGCTGCGTCGCGGCCGGACCGCGGTGCTCGACCTCGGAGAACTGCTTCGACGCGCGGGCTAGCCGGGACTAGCCATGGTGGCCGTGGCCGTGGCCGTTCCCGTTGCCGCCCCCGTGGCCGTTGCCGTTTCCCTGCGGCGGCGGGGGCGGCGGGGGCGGAGGCGGCTCGGGTTGTTGCTGTCGGCCGTTTGCGCGAGGCTTGCGCCGCCCCGGGGGCCCGCTGTGTGAGTGGTTCTTGTCGCCCTTGCCCCAACCGGGCCGGCTGCCACTGCTGAACGGGGGCGGTGGGGACGGTGGAGCAGGCGGCGGCCCTGCGGGCGGAGCGGGTGGAGCCGCCGGCGGCGGAGCCGGTTGCGGGGGAGGAGGAGGCGGCGCCGGCGGGCTCTTCCCGCCACCACCCGGCGGAGGCTTCGGCTTCGGCGACTTCGGGTGACCCGAGCCGCCGGATCCCGACGACCCGGAGCGATGCGACGCGGCCCCATGCTCCGTCGGGACGAAGACGATCGGCTGCGCCTCCGAGGCGGGCGTTGCGGAGCCGTGCTCCGGCGCCGCGGCCGTTTGCGCGCGTTCGGCCTTGAGCGCCTCCTGGCGGGCGATCCGTGCCGCCTCCGACTGTAGCCCGGTCAGCGAATCGAACAGATCTGCGCCCGGATCGAAGTGGATCGCGGGAGGCGTCGCGACCAGCACCCGCTCGGGCCCATTGTCCAAGGCAGCGCGCCACAAGTAGCCGGCGCTCACCGCAGCCGCGACCAGCGCGGACAGCTTGACCGCTTGCGACGTCAGCACGGACACCAGTGTGCCTCGCGCAGCGGACGATGGCTAGGCCGCGTCTTCATCGGCGAGCTCCACTCGGTTCTTCCCGTGCTCCTTCGCCCGGTAGAGGGCGCTGTCGGCCGCCCGCAGGAGACTGTCCACGGACTGCGCGTCGCGGAGCTCGGCGACGCCGAAGCTGGCCGTGACCGCGACCTTCTCTCCCACCCCGAGCGGGATCTGCAGCTCGGCGAGCGACCGGCGCAGGCGATCGGCGACGGTGCTCGCCCCGTCGAGCCCGGTCTCCGGGAGCAGGACGCCGAACTCCTCTCCGCCCAGGCGCGCGGCGACGTCCACGTCCCGCCCGTGCGCGCGGAGCAGGTCGGCGAACGCGATCAGCACCTCGTCTCCGGCGTGATGCCCGAACCGGTCGTTGATCTTCTTGAAGCCGTCGAGATCGGCGAGCACGACCGACAGCCGCCCGCCCAGCCGCTTGCCACGCGCGATCTCGGAGTTCAGCGCATCGAGGAACCGGCGGCGGTTCACGAGCCCGGTCAACTCGTCGGTGATCGCCTGCCACTGGACGATGTCGTGCAGCCGTGCGTTCTCGAGCGCGATCGCGGCCTGGGACGAGAGCCACTCGGCGAGCTTCATCGTCTCCTCTCCGAAGCCGCCCTCGGGTGGGTTGAGAACGAGCGTCATCGCGGCCGTCTCGTCTCCCGCCGAGAGATCGAATTCGACGGCACGCGTGTCGCCATCGAGGTCGCCGACCCAGCCCACCTCCTCCCCGTCGTGCAGGAGCCGACCGCCCCGGGCACCGGTCGCCTCCGTGATCACGTTCAGGATCACCGGCATCAGCGCACGAGGATTGTGCGTCGCGGCCAGCGCTTCGCCGACGAGCGCGAGCGCCTCACGGGCCTCGCGGCGGCCGGTGACGGGCGCACGGCGCCGTTCTCGATGTTCGGTCGTCGGCGGCAGCTCCGGTTCCTTCGGCCGGCGGAGCATCGGGACGAGCAGGACGAGAGTCACGATCGTCGCCAGGAGCGCAAGCAGGGCCAGCGGCCGGTCGATCTGCACAGCGAGAAGAGCTGCGAGCGGCGTTTGACCTCCGACCGCGCGCAGCCAGGGTCCCTTTCTGGCTGAGATCCGCCGCAGGCCCTGCATCCAGGCGTCCGAGTCTAATCCGCCTCTCGGGCAGCGGATATCCCTCGAAACGGGGTTGGCGACGTTATCCGGGGTCTCAACCGGGGAGCAGCGAGATCGTGATCTGCAGGACGAGCCCGTGCCCGATCAGGAAGTCCGTGGCCCGCGTGCCCGGCTGGCCGCTGCCGAGCCGGCACCTGCGAAAGCCCCCGCTGGCGGAGCAGGTGACCGATGGGTACGCGCGTCGGACCGCAGACTCGGATGAGCTCACGCCGACCCCGGAACCCGTGTGCTCGCTCGAGCGGGTGGTCGTGATCTCGACCGCGCGCCCGAGCCGGAAGCCGACCCAGACGCGGGCGAAGTAGAGACGACCTCCGCCCGAGCCAATCGGGCTCCCGAGCTTCGCGCGGACCTGCGCCTTGGTCATGCCGAGCGTGACGCCGGACATGCCTTTCTGTGGGCGAATCATCGCGCTCGCGGGAGCAGCTGCAAGCAGCGAGAGCACGACGAGCGCGACGGCAAAACGGCGCATATGCGTCATATCGGCAGGCGTGCAGCGGGACGCGACCCCCGCTCGGGCCTCAGATCAGATGCGCTTCGATGTCCGGGTGGCTCGCCTGCCAGGCCTTCAGGTACAGGTCGATCTCGAGCCGCGCCTGCTCCTCGCCCGGGGCGCCCGGGACCTCGACGAGGACGGCACCGTCGCCTTCCGCGCGGGCCTCGCATTTGACTCGCCGCAGGAACTCGAGGAGCTCCTCACGTGCATCTGGGTGCACCTGGATCCGCAATCGTCCCCTGGGCTCACTTTGGGTGAAGAAAGCCGGTTTGTCGAGTTCGCTCGAATTGCAGGAAGAACAACCACCGCGCCCGGTACGCTCCGCCCATGAGCGTGCTCACGTCCCAGGTCGAGCGGGACTCCGAGCTCTTCTCCCAGCGTCGCGAGCGGATGGAAGCGCTCGTCACGGAGCTGCGCGAGCGGACGGCCCTGATCGCGCGCGGCGGTGGCGAGAAGGCGATCGAGCGGCATCGCTCTCGCGGGAAGCTGCCGGCCCGGGAGCGCGTCGACCGGCTGCTCGATCCCGGAAGCGCCTTTCTCGAGCTCGGCACACTGGCCGCCTGGGACATGTACGAGGGACAGTCCCCGTCCGCGGGGATGGTCACCGGGGTCGGCGTGATCGAGGGCCAGGAGTGCGTGATCGTGGCCAACGACGCGACCGTCAAGGGCGGCACGTACTTCCCGCTCACGGTCAAGAAGCACCTGCGCGCACAGGAGGTGGCCGAGCAGAACGGGCTGCCGTGCGTCTACCTCGTCGACTCGGGCGGCGCGTTCCTCCCGCTTCAGGACGACGTCTTCCCCGACCGCGACCACTTCGGACGCATCTTCTTCAACCAGGCACGGATGTCTGCAAAGGGCATCCCGCAGATCGCCGCCGTCATGGGCTCGTGTACGGCAGGCGGCGCCTACGTGCCCGCGATGAGCGACGAGACGATCATCGTCAAGGGCACGGGCACGATCTTCATCGGCGGCCCGCCGCTCGTGAAGGCTGCGACCGGACAGGACGTGACCGCGGAGGAGCTCGGCGGCGCGGACGTGCACGCGCGGCGCTCCGGCGTGGCCGACCACTACGCGACGAGCGACGAGCACGCGCTCGCGATCGTGCGTTCGATCGTCCGCAACCTGCACCGGTCTCCGAAGGACATGCCCTGGGACCTGGTCCCGGCCGAGGAGCCGGTCGTCGACCCGTCCGAGCTGTACGGGCTGATCCCCGAGGACTACCGGCAGTCGTTCGACGCCCGCGAGGTGATCGCGCGGATCGTGGACGGCTCGCGCTTCCACGAGTTCAAGGAGCTGTACGGCGAGACGCTCGTCTGCGGGTTCGCCCGCATCGAGGGCTTCCCGGTCGGGATTCTCGCCAACAACGGCGTGCTGTTCGCGGAGTCGGCGCAGAAGGGCGCGCACTTCATCGAGCTCGCCTGCGAGCGCAAGGTTCCGCTCGTGTTCCTGCAGAACATCACCGGGTTCATGGTCGGGACCGAGTACGAGGCGGGCGGAATCGCGCGCGACGGCGCCAAGCTCGTGATGGCCGTGGCGTGCGCCGAGGTGCCGAAGTTCACGGTCGTGATCGGCGGCTCGTTCGGAGCGGGGAACTACGGCATGGCCGGACGCGCGTACTCGCCGCGGCAGCTCTGGATGTGGCCGAACGCGCGCATCTCGGTCATGGGCGGCGAGCAGGCGGCGACGGTGCTGACGATGGTCGGCGACGCGGACCCGGACGAGATCCGGGCGAAGTACGAGCACGAGGGCAATCCGTACTACTCGACGGCTCGGCTCTGGGACGACGGGATCATCGACCCGCTCGACACGCGGCGCGTGCTCGCGCTCGGGATCTCTGCTGCGCTCAATGCGCCGATTCCCGAGACGAAGTTCGGCATCTTCCGCATGTGAAGCAGATCGGCAGCGAACGAGAGCTGAGCTACGGGACGTACTGCTCGTCGACGGCGACGACCTCGCCGTTCTCGATCGTGAGCCAGTAGAGCGAGTACTTGCCCCGGTACGGATCGGCGTAGGTCTGCCGGCCCTTCATGAACGACGCGAGGAAGGGACCGAGCTGGCCGGGCTGCCCGTTTCGACAGGGCTGGCAGCGCTTCGCCGTGATCTTGGCGTCGTTGGCGATGCGCAGCGTGCGGGTCGTCTTGTCCGGGTTCCGGATGTAGTAGTCGTTCGGCACAGGCTCGCCGGGTGGGACGACGCCGTCTTCTTCGGCGGCCTTCTGCGCCTGCTGTCCGGTGAGGAACTGGGCCTCGTCGAACGCGAGCGTCGCCACCGGCCCGGCCGTCGAGACGCTCCTGATGTAACCGAAGTGCTCGACGGGAGTCGGAGCCGGCGGCGAGGTGGTCTGGGTGGAAGCCTGCGACTGGGTCGGCTCGGGCGAAGCGCCTTCACCCGCCCCGCCTCCGCACCCCGCCACAACGAGTGCGAGTGCGACGAGGAGTGCGCGACCGCCCAAGACGGAGCCACCCTAGTCGGTCGTTAGGCTGGTGGAAACTCGCAGGAGGCGACATGGCGAAGTACGACGTAGCCCATTGGGACGAACTGGACGGGGTCGTCAAAAAGGTGCGAAGAGCGCTCGGCGTGACGGCGTTCGGCGTCAACTACTTCGACCTGCCGCCGGGCGGCGAGGGGCTCGAGCACAACGAGACGCAGACGAACCAGGAAGAGGTGTACGTCTACGTGCGTGGCTCCGGCTGCCTGCGAATCGACGGCCGGGAGATCGAGGTCGGCGAGGGCATGGCTGTTCGGGTCAACCCGGAAGTGACGCGCCAGCCGATCGCGGGTGACGAAGGGCTGCAGTGGGTCGCCATCGGCGCACCACGCGAGGGCAAGTACGAACCGCCCTCGTGGGGGTAGGCTCGCGCCATGCACACGATCGAGCTCACCGAAGAGGAGCTCCGGCTGGTTCACGCGGCGCTTCGCTCGTACCTCGACGACTTCGGGCACGAGGAGGCTGACGTCCTGCGGGCGATCAAGGCGCTCATCGCCAAGCTTCCTCGCCCCTAGCTGGGTGCGGTGCTCCTGCGCCTCGTCATCTGGAACCTCGCCGACTCGAAGACGACGATCGAGGAGCTGCGCCGGTACCTCCGCGACGAGTCGGTGGACGCGTTCGAGGACGTGCCCGGCCTGCGCTTCAAGGCGTGGTTCTCCGACGAGCCGACGGAGCGTTGGGGCGCGGTCTACCTCTGGGAGTCACGGGAGGAAGCGGATCAGGAGCTGCCGAGCCGTGCGCGCGAGCTGATCGGCAAGGAGCCGGACATCGGCGAAGAGTTCGACGTCGAGGCGACGATCGAGGGGCAGTTCGTGATCGATGAGCTGTCCCGCCGCGGGCTCGCGTTCGAGTAGCGGTCCGCAACCCGGCGGGAAGTGAGACATGTCCCCCGAGGCGCGGTAGCCTTCAGACGTGATTTCACGCGCCTGCCGCATCGCCCTGGGCGCGATGATTCTTGCGGTGACGGGGGTCCTCGCGGCGACGACTGCCGGCCCGGCCACTTCCGGGGCGGAGCGCCTCAAGCTGCGCGGGCCGTCGAAATGCATCGCCGATGGACCAAAGGCGCCGGGGGGCGGCTGGAACTTCCCGGAGTTCCGCACCCTGGGCGTGCGAGTCTGGATCAGCGGGATCTCCTGGGCCAGCATCGCGACCACCAGGCCGGCCAACCCGAGATCGCCTACCGACCCAGCGTACGTCTGGCCGGCGGATCTCGACACTGCTCTGAACAAGGCACGCGCCTACGGGATCGAGCCGGTCCTCTACGTCAACGGCTTCCCCGGGTGGTCGAACGGAGGACGCGATCCAAGCTGGGTGGCAACGAGCCCGGCGGACTACGGCGACTTCATGGCGGCAGCGGTCGCGCGCTACCCCCAGGTCCGCAGGTGGATCGCCTTCTCCGAACCGAGCCAGAGGCTGAACTTCCGGCCGCAGGGCGGTGGAGGACGCCTTGCGCCGCGCCTGTACGCGCGGCTCTTGGCCGCGGCCTACGGCGCCATGCACGCAGTACGACACGACGTGGTCGTGATCGGCGGCA
>VAXT01000148.1 GCA_005883245.1 Actinomycetota bacterium
GACATCCTCGTCGTCGGCCCCGGCACGCCGCACAAGTTCGTCAACCTCGGCCCGGGACGCCTCGACCTGATCTGCGTTCACGACTCGCCGACGATCATCCAGGAGGAGCTCGAAGAGCCAGTAGTCGCCTGACGCTCTCGGAGAGCTCGATCCCGGGCCTGAGCCCCGGCGCCGGAGTCGGCGTCCCGTACGACCTGACGATCGGGAGGACTCCGGCCCATGTCTCGCGCTCCGCGTCGGGCGACTCGTCGTCATCCGGCCCGCCGCTTCGCACCTTGACCGAGGCGTCGCCGATCTCCAGCGCGAGGATCTCGGTCGCCTTCAGCTCCTTCGCGTTCGGCTGGCGAACCTCGTCCCACCGGCCCGGTAAGAGCTTCTCCGTGAACGCCTCGAATGCGCGCAGCCGCTCGTCCTCGTCGAGGACCCGCGCGAAGGGTCCGAAGGCCATCACCGAGTCGTAGTTCGCAGAGTGCTCGAAGGCGGAGCGCGCGAGCACGAGACCGTGCACGAGCGTCACCGTGAGGCAGGCCGGAGCGCCCTCGGCGAGCAGCCGCACCGCACGGCTCTTGGTCGAGCCGTGGATGTAGACCCGGTCGCCGACCCGCGCGTAGAGCATCGGGATGCACACCGCGTCGTCGCCGTCGGCGAACGCCACGTGCGCGAGCAGGCCGCGGTCGAGGACGTCGTCGACCGAGGCGCGGTCGTAGCGACCCTTCTTCGGACCGCGGCGCACGCGGACACGGGGTGGGACGTCGTTCCGTTTCCCGGCCACTCGGCCAGCTTATGCGCGACTCCGTACTATCCGCCGACGTGCGCGACCCCCGGCTCGAGCAGTACGCCCGCATCCTCATCGACACCTGCGTCGGGGTCGAGCCCGGCTGGCAGGTGGTCGTCATGGCCGCCTCGCCGGCCCGCCCGCTCGTCGAGGAGATCGCCGCCCAGCTCGGTGCGCGCGGCGCCTATGCTCTCTTCCGCCAGAACCTGGCGGGAATCGTCCCGTGGATGCTCGCAGCCCCCGACGAGCTGCTCGAGACGCTGGCCCCGATCGAGGCACACGCACTCCAGAACGCCGACGGCCTGATCGCGATCGACGCGCCTGAGAACACCCGCGAGACGTCTGCCATCCCCCCCGAGCGGTTCGGGCGGATCCAGGCCTCGATCCGGCCGCACATCGAACGCGTCTTCACGGGCGACCTCAAGTGGGTCGGCTGCAACTACCCGACGCCGGCGCATGCCCAGGACGCGGGCATGTCGCTCCGGGACTACGAGGACTTCCTCTTCGGAGACGGACCTCACGCTCAGCCTCGAGGGCAGGTCGGCCTCGGTCGACGCCGGCAACTCCAACATGCCCGGCGGAGAGTTCTACTACTCGCCGGTTGAGGACTCGGCCGAAGGGACGATCGCGTTCGTCGAGTTCCCGGCCCCGTATCTCGGGCGCGAGGTGGCCGGGATCCGCCTCCGGTTCGAGGGCGGCAAGGTCATCGACGCGTCCGCCGAGACCGAAGAGGCGTTCCTCTTCGAGCTCCTCGATCAGGACGAGGGCTCGCGCCGCCTCGGCGAGCTCGGCATCGGTTGCAACCCCGGCATCACGCAGTTCATGAAGAACACGCTCTTCGACGAGAAGATCGACGGGACGATCCATCTCGCCCTCGGCAACGGCCTCCCGCACATCGGCGGGACGAACCAGAGCGAGATCCATTGGGACATCGTCAAGGACCTGCGCCCGGGCGGCAAGATCCTCCTGGACGGCGAGATCGTCCAGGAGGACGGCGCCTGGCGGATTTAACGTCCGGTCACGCAGCCTCGTCGAGCGCGACGGCGTCCGCGTCCGCCGGCGCGACCTCCGCCGCCTGGGCGGGTGCCGGCTTCACAAGCGTGAGCGCGATCGCCGCGCCGGCGAGCAGGAGCCCCGTCAGCACGTAGAGGGCGGTCTGGAACCCGTGGTCTAGGGCCGGGGCGCTCGTGGCGGTGACGGCAGCGTGCGTGTCTGCATAGTTCCGGGTCGCCGTCGCAGCGATCGCGCTCACCGCCGCGATGCCGAGCGCGCCGCCGATCTGGCGGCTCGTGTTGATCAGGCCCGACGCGACTCCGGCGTCGGAGCGCTCGACGCCCGCGAGGCCGCCGATCGTGATCGGGACGAACGAGAGCCCCATCCCGGCGCCGCCGAGCATGAAGGCCGGGAACAGATCCCAGAAGTAGTGCCCGTCGATCGGCAGCCGCGCCAGCCACGCGACCGAGGCCGCCGACGCGAGCAGCCCGAGGGTCAGCGTCGGACGGACCCCGAAGCGCCCGACGACCGCCTGGGCCACGTTCGAGATCACGACGACCGAGAGCGCGAAGGCGACGAACGCGAGGCCGCTCTGGACGGCGGAGTAGCGGAGGACGTCCTGCAGGTAGAGCGAGAGGACGAAGAACTCGGAGAAGGCGACCGCGCCGACGATCGCCATCGCCGCATTCGCTCCGGTCAGCGTCCGCAGCCGGAAGATCCGCAGCGGCAGGAGCGGCGACTTCGAGCGCAGCTCGATCACGACGAACGCTGCGATCAGCGTCGCGGCGGCGCCGAAGAGCGCAAGCGTGACCGGCGCGCCCCAACCGTCGCCGGCCGCGCGCGTCGTCGCGTAGACGAGCAGCATCAGCCCGGCCGTCACCGAGGCGGCGCCCGGGAGGTCGAAGTGGCGGTGGGGGAGATCGGCGCGGCTCTCGCGCAGGAGCAACGGCGTGAGCGCGATCGCGGCGAGGCCAACCGGGACGTTGATGAAGAAGATCCAGGACCAGCTCAGATACGAGGTGAGCAGCCCGCCGAGCAGCACGCCCGCGGCGGCGCCGCTCCCCGACGCTGCGGCGTAGATCCCGAGCGCGAGGTTGCGCTCGCGGCCCTCGGCGAAGATCGTCATCAGGAGCGACAGCGCCGCGGGCACGAGCAGCGCACCGCCGAGGCCCTGCACGGCTCGGAAGCCGATCAGCGAGGCCTCGGACCAGGCGACGCCGCAGAGCAGCGAGGCTGCCGAGAAGAGGGCCAGGCCAGTGACGAAGAGTCGACGGCGACCCAGAAGGTCGGCGAGGCGGCCACCGAGGAGCAGGGCCCCGCCGAAGAGGATGGCGTAGGCCGAGATCACCCACTGGAGGTTGGTCGGCGAAAAATCGAGATCAGACTTGATCGAAGGAAGCGCGACGTTCACGATCGCGACATCGAGGATGACCATGAACTGTGCGGTGACGATGAGTGCGAGTGCCGCCCACCGGGAGTCACGTTGTGTTGAGATTGCCACTAATTGACCTCCAGAACCGTTGAGTACTTCAACGTTATAGCACAGCAACGGTTGAGCGCGCTACACTAATTTCGCAAATGAAGATCGAGACGCCCGACACGATCGCCCTGCGCCCTGCCCCTCGGCTGCCCGAGGAGCTCGTCGCGTCGTCGACGTTCCTGCTCAAACGACTCGGATTCGCCGCGAAAGAGCGCGGGATGGCGGCCTACGACGAGGTCGGCGTGCATCCGTACCACTACGCGATCATGCTCGTCCTCGACGCGGGATCGGCCGACACCCAGGGCTCGATCGCCGACGCCCTCGGGTATGACCGCGGCCAGCTCGTCGGGCTGCTCGACGAGCTCGAGGAGCTGGGGCTGGTCGAGCGCAAGCGCGATCCGAAGGACCGTCGGCGGCACCTCGTCCGGATGACCCCGGACGGGACCCGGATGCTGCGTCGCCTGCGTGCGCTGGCGCGCAAGAACGAAGACGAGTTTCTCGAGCCGCTCAGCGAGAGCGACCGCGCGGAGCTGCACCGGCTCCTCCTGCGCCTCGCCGAGACGCACGAGCCGCGCTGCGCGCTGAGCGTCCCGCCGGTCGAGCCGGCCGCCTAGCCCGGCTTGCCGGCCATCGCCCAGACCGCGACCACGTAGGCCGCGAGGAGCACGACCGAGAGCACGAGCGTCGCCCTCAGCAGGGCGCTGCTCTTTCCCGCCTGCAGCCGGCGAACGCCGATGCCGCCGATGATGAGCGTGATCACGAGCACCAGCCCGCCGGCGTCTGCCAGCAGGAACCCGATCCCCAGCCAGCTCGGGACGAGCTTGTCCGGAACGACGTCCCAGCCCTCCCTGGAGTAGATCCACTGAGCGGCGAGGCGCATGAGAATCCAGCCGGGGAACGAGACGAGCATCAGCGACCAGAAGCCGAGCCGGAGGATCCTCGCGTCGCCTCTGGCGAAGGCGAGCGCAGCTGCCCCGGCGACGAGGCCGCCGACGAGGATCATCGCGCCGAGGACGTGCAGGAAGAGCGGGAAGTTCCAGCTGTCGGGCCGAACGGTGGCGAGGACGCTCATGCTCCCGGCTTCCAGATCAT
>VAXT01000085.1 GCA_005883245.1 Actinomycetota bacterium
CTCGAGTGGCAGGGCCGCAAGATCAATCTGATCGACACACCGGGCGAACCGAGCTTCCAGGGCGACGCGATCGCCGCGCTGCACGTCGTCGAAGGCGCCCTCGTCACGGTCAGCGGCGTTATGGGCGTCGAGGTGCAGACGACGAGGAACTGGAACCGGGCGGAGCAGCTGGGCCTCGCGCGCGTCATCTTCGTGAACATGCTCGACCGCGAGCGGGCGGACTTCTTCCGGGTCCTCGAGCAGCTCCGCGCGCAATTCGGAAACCAGTGCGTCGCCGTCCACCTGCCGATCGGAGCCGAGCACGAGCTGAGCGGAATCCTCGACGTCCTCCACATGAGCAGCTACACGAGCCCCGCCGGCGATCGCGAGGGCAAGTCCGGCGAGATCCCGGCCCAGCTGTCGGAGCAGGTGGAGCAGTATCGGACACAGCTCCTCGATTCGGTCGTCGAGACCGACGAGGCGCTAATGGAGCGTTACCTCGACGGGCAGGAGCTGTCGCCGGAAGAGGTTGCATCCGCGCTCAAGAGCGCCGTCACGCGCGGCGAGCTCTTCCCGGTCATGTGCGGAGTCGCGACGAAGAACCTCGGCACGACGGCGGTGCTCGACCTCCTCGTCGAGGGCGTGCCGTCACCGGCCAAGAAGGGCTCGCCGATCGAGGTCGAGGGCGCGAACAGCGCCGTATTCATCTTCAAGACCGTGGCCGACCCGTTCGCGGGCCGGATCAACGTCTTCCGCGTGCTCACGGGCACGATCACATCCGACGCGACGCTCGCCAACGTGCGGACGCACGGCAAGGAACGGGTCGGCGCGCTCCTCATGCTCCAGGGGAAGGAGCACGAGTCCGCCGACGAGTTCGGCGAGGGCGACCTCGGCGCGGTCGCCAAGCTCAAGGACGCCATGACCGGCGACCTGCTGCTCGACGCCGACCAGCAGGTGGAGCTGCCGAGCCTCGACTTCCCAGAGCCGGTGATGAGCTTCGCGATCACGCCGAAGGCGAAGGGCGACGAGGAGAAGGTCGCCACCTCGCTGCGCCGTCTGAGCGAAGAGGATCCGACGCTGCAGCTCCGCCGCGACCCGCAGACCGGTGAGCAGCTCGTCTCGGGCATGACCCAGATGCACGTCGAGGTCGCGGTCGACCGCCTCAGGCGCCGCTTCGGGGTCGAGGTCGACCTGAATCCGCCTCAAGTCCCGTACCTCGAGACGATCCGCAAGGAGTCTCGGGGCCACGGTCGCTACAAGAAGCAGACCGGCGGCCGTGGGCAGTTCGGCGACGCGTACGTCGTGCTCGAACCGATCGAAGGCCACACCGGCTACGAGTTCGTGGACAAGATCGTCGGCGGCGTCATCCCGCAGGGCTTCCGCCCCGCGGTCGACAAGGGCATCCAGGAGGCGATGGTGCAGGGCGAGCTTGCCGGCGCTCCGGTGCAGGGTGTCCGCGTTCTGCTCGTCGACGGTTCGTACCACACCGTCGACTCGTCGGAGATGGCGTTCAAGGTCGCCGGCTCGCTGGCGTTCAAGCAGGCGTACGAACAGGCGGATCCGGTGCTCCTCGAGCCGATCATGGAGGTCGACGTCACGGTTCCCGACGAGACGGTCGGCTCGGTCAACGGCGACCTGAACTCGCGGCGTGGGCGCCTGCAGGGCATGGAGCCGAGCGCGGGCATGACGCGGATCAAGGCCGAGGTGCCGATGGCCGAGATGCTCACGTACGGCCAGGCGCTGACGTCGATGACCGGCGGACGCGGCGACTACCACATGCAATTTCTGCGCTACGACGAGGTGCCGAGCCACGTCGCGCAGAAGCTGATCGAAGAGTCGAAGAAGGAAAAGGAAGAGGCGAAAGTCTGAGGGAGCCCGGAGGCGGAGGCGGGGGCAAGGCCCACCTCCGCGGCGGACCTCGCTTCCCTGGCCGGCGTCCCGCTCCCGCCCGGCGGAGCCGGGCTCCGCGGGCCGCCTCGCGCCGCTGCGCACCCTCCCGCCGGCGGGCCGTGTCTCGTAACACTGTCCCCCCGGCATACGGGCACGCAGCGGCGCGCCAGGAAACCGAGGGGCCGCCCGCTACTAGGCCGTCTGTGGCTGCGACTCCTTGAGGCGCTTGATCAGGTCGGCGACGTCTGCGAGCTCCTGCTCGAGGTCGCGCTGATACTCCTCGAGGCGCTCGAGAACGCGCTCCGGCTCATACCAGCGGTGGCCGATGCCGCGACGACGGAAATGTCTTCGTCCGTGGTGCATGTTCACCCCCTTTGCTCTTCGTAGCGCTTTCTGAACTGCTCGATCTGGCGCTCGATCTTCGCGAACGCCTCGACCCACTGGGCGAGCACTCGCCGACCGGACTGCGTGATCACGTAGATCCGCTTGGCCGGCCCGGGAGCGTCGTCGTCCCAGGTCGAGTCGACGAGGCCGTCGCGCTCGAGCGAGCGCAGGATCCGGTAGAGGTTGCCCATATCGATGCGCTCGGCAGGCATGAGCGCCTGGAGCTTCTCCAGCAGCTCGTAGCCGTGACCGGGGCTGTCGCGCAAAACGAGGAGGACGGCGGGCTCCGTGAAGCGCTCGAGCCGCGCCCGGACCTGCCAGCGCCCCGGGCCGAGACGACGTCGTCCGCGGGCGTGGCGCGGGAGCCCCATCCGACCCCTCACGCCAGCCCTCGCAGCAAGTTACAGTGTAAAACACACATAGCGAGACGGTAGCACGCGGGGCAGCGCGGACCGAGTGGGCTATAGTCGCCGGCGATGCGCTCGACGAGGACACTCGCCCCACAAACGTGCGCGATCTGCGAACGGACCCTGCTACTCGGGGAGCGAACGATGCGCTTTGCCCCCGAGGGTGAGGACTTCCTCGACGTCTGCCCGCTGTGTCAGGAGATCGCAGCCGAGTACGGCTGGGTCAAGGAAGGAAGCCCCACGACGCCGACTTTCGACGAGGAGCCACGCAAGCGTCGCTTCAGCCTCGGCGCGTTCCTCGACCCGCGACGTGCGGCGCCCGACGACTCGCTTGCGCCCGAGCCGATCTTGCGCAGGCTCTCCGACCAGGAGCGCGCGATGGTCGAGGCGGCCGAGCTCTTCAACTCGAGCCCGTACCGCCGTACGGTGGGCGGAATCGGCAAGAGCCTCGGCGAGCCACACGCGAGCGTCGTGCTGCTCTCGGGCGTGAACAGCGAGGTCGTCGTCACCGTCGCCTGGGACATCTCGTGGTACCAGTACCGCGTCCTGCCCGAGTCCGCGCAGCCGGTCCGGCTCGCGGAGCGGGGCCACGAGCTGGCCGAGCTCGAGCCGTCCTTCAGGACCTGGAACGCCCGCGTCGAGGTGGATGGACGCGTCGTGCCGGAGATCGCGCGTCTGTAGCGCAATCCGGTGCGCGCGCTCACGCCGCCGACGCGGCATTGCCCGCTTCTAAAACCGTCTTAGACTAAGACGGTGATCTATTGCGTGATCCCCCGCGAGCTCGAGGCCGAGCTCTTCGACAAGATGGTCGAGTACTACAGGGACAACCCGAACGTGACCGTCATCGTCGACCGCCGCACCGGACCCGATCGGCGGAAGGGCCGCGCGACCGGGGGCAAGCGTGAACTGCGCGATCGACGTCGCCCGCGCATCCCGGGCACGTTCCTCGAGACCGAGGCCGAAGAATAAGATCAACGCCGTGGCCATCCTCGGCGCGAAGACATTCCAGAACTACATCGACGGCGAATGGGTCGACGCCGCGTCCGGCGAGACCTTCGAGAGCACGAGCCCGGCGAACGGCGACGCGATCGGCGTCTTCCCGCGCTCGAGTGCCGCGGACGTCGAACGCGCGGTAGCCGCCGCCAAGCACGCCTATGAGGACTGGCGTCTCGTTCCCGCGCCGAAGCGCGGAGAGCTCCTCTTCCGCTTCGCGCACCTCCTGAGCGAGCAGAAGGAAGACCTCGCGCAGCTCATGGCTCACGAGATGGGCAAGGTGCTGCCTGAGGCGCGCGGCGACGTCCAGGAAGCGATCGACATGGCGTACTACATGGGCGGCGAGGGCCGGCGCCTGTTCGGCCAGACGACGCCTTCCGAGCTCCGCGACAAGTTCAACATGAGCGTGCGCCAGCCGATCGGCGTCGTCGGCGTGATCACGCCCTGGAACTTCCCGATCGCGATCCCGAGCTGGAAGATGTTGCCCGCGCTCGTCTGCGGCAACACCGTCGTCTTCAAGCCCGCCACCGACACGCCGACGCTCGGCGAGCGCTTCGTCGAGCTGCTCGTCGAGGCCGGCGTCTCTGCCGGCGTCGTCAACATCGTCCACGGGGGCGGGGGAGAGGTCGGCAACGCGCTCGTCCAGCACCCGGACGTCCCGGTCATCTCACTGACCGGCTCGCGTGAGACCGGCGTCGAGGTCACGAAGACGGGCGCCGACCGCCTCAAGCACATCCACCTCGAGCTGGGTGGAAAGAACGCGATCATCGTCCTCGACGACGCGAACCTCGACCTCGCGGTCGACGGAATCATCTGGTCGGCGTTCGGCACGAGCGGCCAGCGCTGTACCGCTGCCAGCCGCGTGATCGCCCACGAGGCCGTGTACGACAAGCTCGTCGCCCGGCTCGTCGCCGAAGCCGAGAAGATGCAGCTCGGCTACGGCTGGGAAGACGAGACCGATGTCGGCCCGGTGATCAACCAGGCCGCGCTCGACAAGATCCATTCGTACACCGAGATCGGCAAGGACGAGGGCGCGACGCTCCTGACCGGCGGCGAGGTCGCGTCCGGAAACGGTCTCGAGAAGGGCTACTACTACCGACCGACCGTGTTCGGCGACGTCGACCCGCAGATGCGGATCGCCCAGGAGGAGATCTTCGGGCCGACGACCGCGGTCATCAAGGTGCGCGACGTCGACCAGGCGATCGAGGTGTCGAACGGAATCAAGTACGGGCTCTCGTCCTCGATCTTCACCCAGGACGTGAACCGCGCCTTCCGCGCGATGCGCGACCTCAAGGCCGGCATCACGTACATCAACGCGGGCACGATCGGCGCCGAGGTGCATCTCCCGTTCGGCGGCGTCAAGGACACGGGCAACGGGCATCGCGAGGCGGGGCAGGCCGCGCTCGACTTCTTCACCGAGTGGAAGTCGATCTACGTCGACTACTCGGGCAAGCTCCAGAAGGCCCAGATCGACACCTAGCGTGGCCGCGGAGGCCTCCACGCGGCGCGACGCACTGGTCGAGCGGCTGTTCGGCGCCACGCTCGGCGCGCTGGACGTCCTGTCCGTCTACCTCGGGGTCCGTCTCGGTCTCTATCGGGCGCTGGCCGACCGCGGGCCTTCCACCTCCGGCGAGCTCGCCGACGCCGCGGGGCTAAACGAGCGCTACGTCCGCGAATGGCTCGAGCAGCAGGCGACGACGGGCATCCTCGAGG
Source organism: Actinomycetota bacterium (assembly GCA_005883245.1). Lineage (GTDB taxonomy): Bacteria > Actinomycetota > Thermoleophilia > Gaiellales > Gaiellaceae > VAXT01. The sequence goes on from VAXT01000085.1 coordinate 5,367, forward strand.
TCGACGAGGAGCGCCGTTTCGCGCTGCCGCCCGGTCACGACGAGGCCCTCCTCGACGAGTCGAGCCTCAACTACGTCGCGCCCGTCGGCAAGCTCGTCGTGGCGTGCGTGCGTCCGATCGACGCGGTGCTCGACGCGTTCCGCAGCGGCGACGGCGTCCCCTATGCGGACTACGGCGCCGACCTGCACGAGGGCCAGGCCGAGTTCACGCGCCCGATGTTCGAGCACCTGCTCGGCAGCGAGTGGTTCCCGAAGATCCCCGAGGCACACGAGCGGCTCCAGGCCGATCCTCCCGCACGGGTTGCCGACGTCGCCTGCGGCCAGGGCTACTCGACGATTGCGATCGCGCGGGCCTATCCGAACGCGCAGGTCGACGGCATCGACCTCGACGAGGCGTCGATCGCCGCCGCGCGGGAGAACCTCGCGGGCAGCGGCGTCGAGGACCGCGTCGGGTTCCACAACCGCGACGCAGCCGACCCGGGGCTCCAGGGGCGATACGACTTCGTCTACATGCACGAGGCGCTGCACGACATGTCCTATCCGGTCGAGGTCCTGCGCGCCTGCCGCGGCTTGCTCGATGAGGGCGGGTTCGTCGTCGTCGCCGACGAGCGCGTGGCCGACGCGTTCACGGGCTCCGGGGACGACGTCGAGCGGCTCAGCTACGGCTTCAGCGTCCTCCACTGCCTGCCTGTCGGGATGGTCGGCGAGGGCGCGGCCGGAACAGGCACCGTGATGCGCGCGGACACGGTGCGCCGCTACGCGGAAGGGGCGGGCTTCGGCGGCTTCGAGGTGCTCCCGATCGAGAACGACCTCTACCGCTTCTACCGGCTCACGCCGTAGCGTGCCGACTAGGATCGCGGTCGTCGGGACGACCTGCGCGGGCAAGACGACGGTCGCGAAGCGGCTGGCGGAGATCCACGGACTCCCGCACATCGAGCTGGACGCGCTGCACTGGGGCCCCGGCTGGAGCGAGCCGAGCGAAGATGAGTTCCGTGCGCGTGTCGAGGAGGCGCTGGACGCCGACGGCTGGGTCGGCGACGGCGGCTACCACGGCAAGCTCGGCGACCTCGTCCTCGAGCGGGCGGAGCTCGTCGTCTGGCTCGACCCGCCGCTGTCCACGGTGCTGCGCCGGCTCGGGACGAGAACGGTCCGGCGCATCCGAAGCGGCGAGGGGCTCTGGGGCGGCAACCGCGAGACCTGGCGCGGTGCGTTCTTCAGCCGCGAATCGCTGTTCCTCTGGGCGCTCAAGACCCACCGGCCCAGGCGTGCCCGCTACGAGGAGCGCCTCGCGAAGCACGACGCCGTCAGGCTGCGCTCCGCGAGCGAGACCGAGGCCTGGCTTGCCGCATCCGGGCGGCTAACGTGACGCGCGTGCTCCGTGTCTATCGAATCCCCTTCTCGACGAACGTCGAGCGGGTCTCGCTCGCGTTCGCGCACAAGGGCCTGGACGTGGAGTGGGAGGACGTCGATCCCGGCAATCGGAGTCCCGTCGAGCGCGTCAGCGGCCAGCCGCTCGTCCCGGCGCTCGTCCACGACGGGCGTGTCGTCGCCGACTCGACGGTCATCCTCCGCTACCTCGAGGACCTCCAGCCGGAGCCGCCGCTCTTCCCGCGAGACGAGGCGCGGCGCGCCGAGCTCGACGTCTTTCTCGACTGGTTCAACCGCGTCTGGAAGCGGCCCCCGAACGAGATCGAGGCCGAGCGGGCGAAGACCGAGCCGGACGCGGCGCGGATCGACGAGCTCGTCCGCGAGCTCACGGGCTCACTCGAGCTCTTCGAGGCCATGCTCGCCGGGCGCGACTATCTCTTCGACGACTTCTCGGCAGCCGACTGCGCCGCGTTTCCCTTTCTCAAGTACGGGCTCATCTTCGACGAGGCCGACACCGAGGAGTTCCACCTCGTCCTCCGCGAGCACCTTGCGCTCGACGGCCGCTACCCCAGGCTCGAGGCCTGGATCGGCCGCGTCGACGCGCACCCGCGAGCGTGACGGATCAGGCTTCTGCTTCTGCCGTCGCCGGCGCTCCCATCGAGCCCTTCGCTTCCCAGTACTGGTTGAGCGCGCCCTGCACCTTCACGAACCAGACGATCGCCGGAACGATCAGGAACCCGAACGGGAACAGCCAGAGCCCCGTCCAGCCCGTCACGGGCGACTGTTTTCCGTCCCGCTGGTACATCCTGCCGATCTCCGACGGGATGACGAAAGCGCTGACGGGACTGATGATGATCCAGACGACGAGGCCGAGCACCCCGCCGAGGCCGTCGCCCGCATGCTGCTTGACCTCCTCCTGCGTCTTGTAAACCCAGTACCAGCTGTAGAAATTCAGCGTGATGATGAACATCAGGATTCCGAAGCCGATTCCGCGCGGTTGTCCGAGCGGGCCGGTGTTACCTCTGTCGTTCGTGCTCACGAGCCGCCTCCTGTGGTCGGTCGGGCCGACTGAAGCACAGTCGCGCCTCGGGTTCAACTCTGGGAGAGTCCGGCCGTGAACCGCAAGCTGGTCGTCTTCGTTCCGGCCGAGTCGCTCGACGCCGTGCGCGACGCGCTGTTCGCCGCGGGAGCCGGGCGGATCGGGGACTACGAGCGGTGCTCCTGGTACACCGAAGGAACCGGGACGTTCTTCGGAGGCGAGGCGACCGATCCGACGCTCGGCGAGCGCGGCCGCGAGGAGCGCGTGCCCGAGTTGCGGCTCGAGACCGTCTATCCGGCGGACCGTGAGGACGAGGTCGTGCGGGCGCTGCGGGCGGCGCATCCGTACGAGGAGCCGGCGTTCGACCTCTACGCGCTCCTGTGAAGGCCCGTCTCTCCACGGACGGGGGCGCTCGCGGGAACCCGGGGCCGGCCGCCTTCGGGTACGTGCTCGTGGCCGAGAACGGGACCGTGCTCGCGGCGCACGGCGAGGCGATCGGTGTGGCGACGAACAACGTCGCGGAGTACCGCGCGCTCGTCGAGGGCCTCCGGAAGGCGGCCGAGCTGCAGGTGGGCGAGCTCGAGGTCATCTCCGATTCCGAGCTCGTCGTGCACCAGATGCGCGGGGAGTGGAAGATCAAGAACGAGACCCTGCGCACGCTGTGGGCGGAGGCGAGCGATCTAGCTGCGCGGATCGGCAAGGTGCGGTACACGGCTGTCCGGCGCGAGCACAACGAGCTCGCCGACCGGCTCGTGAACGAGGCGCTGGACGCTTCCGGCTGAGCGTGCGGTCGTTCACGGTCGAGGAGCGGCGCGCACGGCTCGCGCGGCGGCATTTCCTCGCAGGCGGCACGCGCGCCCGCGATCCGGTCGAGGTCGCCGGCGGCCTGGTCGGGCTGCACGCAACGGATCCGGCGACGGTGTTCCTCTCCGCCCGGGCACGTGGGGTGGAGGGAGCGGCGCTGAAGCGGGCGCTCTATGAGGAACGGAGCGTCCTGAGGATGATCGGAATGCGGCGGACGCTGTTCGTGCTCCCGCTTGACCTTGCGGCCGTGGTGCAGGCGGCGTGCACGGAGTCGATCCTGGCAGCGTCGCGCAGGCGCTATGTGAAGCTGATCGAGAACGGCGGCATCGCCGCCGACGGCGAGGCGTGGCTCGCCGAGGCCGGCGCCGAGACTCTGCGGGCTCTCGAAGCTCGTGGCGAGGCGTTCGCGGCCGAGCTGTCCACCGACGTCCCGCTGCTGCGGGAGAAGATCCACTTCGGCGAGGGCACGAAGTGGGCCAGCAGCACGGGCATGACGTCGTGGGTCTTGTTCCTGCTTGCCGCTGAGGGACGGGTTGTGCGCGGCCGGCCGCGCGGAGCCTGGACGAGCAGCCAGTGGCGTTGGGCGCCGGCAGAAGCATGGCTCGAACGGCCGCTGCCGCGGCTCGAGCCCGAGGTGGCCCGGATCGAGCTCGCGTCGCGGTGGTTGGCCGCGTTCGGCCCCGCGAGCGTCACGGACTTGAAGTGGTGGACCGGGTGGACGCTCGCACAGACTCGTGCCGCGCTCGGTGCGATTGACGTCGTCGAGGTCGACCTGGAGGGCTCGCCGGGGTTCGTCCTGTCCCGCGACCTCGAGCCCGAGCCGGAGCCAGAGCCGTGGGCCGCGTTCCTCCCGTCGCTCGACCCGACCGTGATGGGCTGGAAGGTGCGCGACTGGTATCTCGGCGAGCATGCGCCGGTGCTCTTCGACCGAAACGGAAATGCCGGCCCGACCGTGTGGTGGAACGGCCGTGTCGTGGGCGGCTGGGCGGCTCCCAAGGGCGGCGACCTCGCGTACCGCCTCCTCGAGGACGTCGGCGCGGACGCCGTTCGCGCGATCGAGGCGGAAGCGGCCCGGTTGCAGTCGTGGCTCGGCGAGACGAAGGTCGTCCCGCGCTTCGCCACGCCGCTCGCGAAGGAATTGGGGACGTAGCGTCCGGTTCTGTAGCACGATCCATGGTCGTGGATTCGAGTCGGATCGCAGCATTTCCGGACTTCGCCGACCTTCCTGCGGACGAGCTCGATGTGCTCGCGGCCTCCATGAGCGAAGTCGAGGTCGAAGCCGGTGCCAATGTCATCACGCTCGATGACTACGGAACCGCCATCTACTTCATCGAGGAGGGGAGGGAGGGGCCGATGTTCTGCAGGACGGCGGAGAAGCGAACGAAGCCGTCGGCCCCCGGCGGCGTGCTCGGCGAGATCGGGCTCCTTCTGACAGCGCAGCGGACGGCCACGGTCGTGGCGCGGACACCGATGCGGCTCCTATCGCTCTCAGGTCAGGATTTCGACCGAATCCGAGCCCGCGTGCCCGAGGTCGAGCGCTCGCTCCGTCGCCTCGGCCTCGACGCACCGGCTGACGAGTCGTCAAGGGAAAGCCGTCGTTCCAACGGGTTTCCGCCCGCGACACCCGGCCTCGACGGGCACATTCGGGACGACACGGCTCTTGGCGTGGATCGCGGGGTGAGCTGCGGGACTTGGTGTCGTCGGGGGGCTAGGACGCCCGCTCACGTGTCGGAGATCGAGCCTACCGCCGCGCAGGTTCGAAATCCACGGCGGCGGGAATCTGAATTGTGTTAGACCCCAACGAGAGGAGGGTGGAATGAGACGTCTGCCCGTTGTTGCGCTCTCTGCGGTAGTGCTGGCCGCGATTCCCACGATCGCAACCGCCAAGCACAGTCCCGAAAACGGGCAGGGGAAGGGTCCGAAGCATGACCTCGTGGTGGGTTCGGCGAGGTTTTCGGTCCCCGTCGCTCGCGTCCGCATCAACGCGAAGAGCGGACCCAACGGCCAGAACCCGCGCGGGCACTTCTTCCTCGCGCAGGCCGGCTGGCAGTTCAGGGGCTCTGTGACCTGCGTGCTCGTTGTCGGCAACCAGGCCAGCGTCGGCGGCCGGGTCACCAAGTCGAGCGGCGTTGGCGGTCCGCCGGTGGGCAGCGGCTTCATCCAGCTCACCGAGGACAACGGCTCACCTGGCAGGAATGACAGGTCGCAGACGATCCTCGTCCCCAACCCGCCTGCGACCTGCCCGGTGCCGACGACACCGGCCCTCGTCCTTGCCAAAGGCAACTACGTCGTCAAGGACGCCACCTAAGTAGAGGGCAGTAGCAGACGCTTTCAGTGGAGGTGATCCGCGAGCAGCACCGGGGGGTCACCTCCACGGCTGTCAGCTAGCCGTGTTCGACCCCGCCGCCGGCCTTGCTGCATGAGCCTTGCGTCGAGCGTCGAAAGGGAACCGCGGGAGCTGGGGCGCCTCGATCCCCGACGAGCCCGCCTCTAGCCGCAAAGAGGCCGGGCTGCGCCCCGGCTCTCTATCCGTATCTCCCCCTCGGGCATCCCCGCCCGCAGCTCGAGCGCGCGCGGCTTCTGCGCCGTAATGCACTGCTTTGAGGGACAGGCCGCCGCGGTATCCCGTGCATCGCTGGCAGTTTCCACAGAGACGCGGGCGTCTTGCAGCCTCACGGGACTCCTGCTCCCCCGCCCTGCAGCTGCCGACGAGGCCGTCGGCGACAACAGGCGGTGCGCCGATCGGCAGGGAGTCGAGGTCGACCTGACTGGTTCGCCGGGTTCGTCCTGCCCGGCGACCTCGAGCCCGAGCCGGAGCCCGAACCGTGGGCCGCGTTCCTGCCGTCGCTCGAACCGACCGTGATGGGCTGGAAGGAGCGCGACTGGTACCTCGGCGAGCACGCGCCCGTGCTCTTCGACCGAAACGGAAATGCCGGCCGACCGTGTAGTGGAACGGTTGTGTCGTGGGCGGCTGGGCGGCTCGCAAGGACGGCGACCTCGCGTATCGCCTGCTCGAAGACGTCGGCGCGGACGCTGTTCGGGCGATCGAGGCCGAGGCGGAACGATTGCAGTCGTGGCTTGGCGAGACGAAGGTGACTCCACGCTTCGCGACGCCGCTCGCGAAGGAGCTCGTGGTCGGGTAAGAGCGCGGCGGAGACGCGGCTATACTCGGACAGCTACGCGGATGTAGCTCAGTTGGCTAGAGCGTCTGCTTGCCATGCAGAAGGTCGTG
>VAXT01000149.1 GCA_005883245.1 Actinomycetota bacterium
ATCTGCTCGTAGTAGCTGAGCTCGATGCGCTTCGGGTCGATGAGGATCATCCGCACCTCGTCCGGGGTCGAGCGAAGGAGGATCGAGGTCAGGATCGTGTTGATGCAGCCGGACTTGCCGGAGCCCGTGGTGCCGGCGATCAGCATGTGCGGCATGCGGGCCAGGTCGGTCCAGACGGCGTTGCCGGAGATGTCCTTGCCGAGCCACACCGCGACCGGGCTTGCGGTCTTCGGCAGGTCGTCGTAGATGTCGCCGAGCGTGACGAGGTTCGGGGTCAGGTTCGGTACCTCGACGCCGACGGCCTGCTTGCCCGGGATCGGCGCGAGGATGCGGATCTCGGTTGTCGCGAGCGCGTACGAGAGGTCGTCCTTGAGCGCGGCGACCTTGGACATCTTCGTCCCTGGGGCGAGCTGGAGCTCGTAGCGCGTGACGCGTGGGCCTACGATCTGCCCGATCACCGAGGCCTGGACGCCGAAGTCGGCGAGGGCCTGGACGAGGGCGTGCGCGACCTGCCCGCTCGCCTCCGCGGGCGCTGCGCTGTTCGTCCCGGACGTGCGCAAGACGCTGCGCTCGGGAAGCTTGTAGTCCTCGACCGCCGGCGACGCGTTGAAGAGGCTCTCGTGGTCGGGCCCCTCTTCGGTCTGCGGCTCGGGGAACGGGATCAGCGGCGCAGGCTCGGCCTGGCCGATCACGTCCGGGTAGTCGGAGGCGGCGTCGACGAGCGGGACCGATGCTGCGGCGTGCGCGGTCGAGATGAGCTCCGGCGAGATCGGCTCGAGCGGCTGGCGCTGCGGGCGCTCGAGCGGTCTGCGGGCTGCGGTCGCCGTGCGGCGGATGAGCGCGCCCGCGGATGCGCCGGTCAGCAGGAGCGCGCCGACGAGCAGGCAGAGGACGCCGACGAGCGCAACTCCGGTCCGGCCGAGCGTGAGGCCGAGCGCGCTGTTCAGCCCCGAGCCCAGGTAGCCGCCTTCGTTGCCGAGCGTGAGCAGCAGTCCGAGCGCGAAGACGAAGAGACCGGTTCGGAACGGGCGGACGTCGACGAGGTCGCTGCGTCCGACCATGAGCCCCCCGACGATCACGAGCGCGATCGGAAGCGCGAACGCCAGGCCTCCGACGAGCGCCTCGAAGGCGTCCCCGATCCGGCCGCCCACGTAGCCGCCGTTCCAGCCGGCCCAGAGCACGGAACCGAGGAAGAGGCCGAACGCCACGAGTGCAAGCCCGAGCAGCTCGGGGTGCTGGTGGCCGCGCGGCTTCTTCGCCTTGGCGCGCTTCTTCCTCACGCGCGAGGGCGCGCGAGGCTTGAGCACGCGTTTCGTGCGACGCCGCGCCATGTGCCGCGTTTCGACGCGCACCAGGCGACCCCTTCCCAACTGCCCTTGCGTGAATTCGGAGGCGCTACGAGTCGCGGAGCTGGGCCAGGGCTCGGTCTTGGGCTTCGTAGTCTGGCTCGGCGCCTTGGGGCGGGTTCGCCCGCTCCCACTCGATCGTCCGGCGCAGGCCCTCGGTCAGCGAGACACGTTCCTCGTAGCCGAGCTCGTCCCGGATCAGCTCCGAGCTGACGACATACTCCTGCCGCTCATCCAAGTCCGACCGCAGCGACCCGGGCAACATCGCGGGCGGTACCGGGAGTAGCTCGCCCTGCCAGCCATGGGCGTTCGCGATCATCCGCGCCCACTGGGTTTCCGAATACGCCTCGCGTTGCGCGACGTTGTAGACGCGACCGGAGGCACGCTCGTCGGCGGCCGCCAGCGCGATCGCAGCGGCGACGTCCTCGACGTAGCCACGCGCCCAGCGCCAGCCGGCAAAGCGCTCGTCGATCAGGACCGCCGGCCTCGCGTCGTCCATCGGCCGCACGTATTCGTACAGGCGGTGTTGTGCATCGCCGGGCCCGTAGGTGGCCGGCAGTCTGAGCGACGTCACGGGGAGCTCGACATCACACAGGACCTCCTCTTCCACCTCGACGTTGTCGAAGTCGACGCCGTCCGTGCGCCGATCCGGCGCGTCCCTGCGCCTCAGCGGCGATTCCTCGGTCAGCGGAAGCGGGTCCGGAGGACCGGGCTCGCTCCGCCAGAGCCTGCCGAACGCCCGGTAGACGTCGCAGCTCGTCAGGACCAGCCCCTGCCGGCGAAGCCCTTGAAGTGCATGACGCCGTGCCCACCCGACTTCGCGATGAACGGGACCATGTCGATCACGACGTCCGGCGCCGGGTGGCGCAGCTCCGGCAGCCGCTGCTCGAGGTCCCCGAAGTCACCGTAAACGTGCCGGACCGAGGAGGGCAGCTCGGCCTCCGTCTCTCCGCGGTGGAAGACCGTTACCTCGTGGCCGGCTCCTGCGAGCGCACGGACGAGGTGCGGCCCGATGAAGCGCGTCCCGCCGAGGACGACGAACCGCAACGGCTAGGCCGCGAGAGCTCTCAGATCTTCGAGCGCGCCGTTGAGCAGGTTCTCTCGCAGATCGAATAGGCCCGCCCAGAGGTCGGACGGATCCGGAGCCGAGCGCATCCTGGCCGCGGTCGCGAGCCCCTCGAGGGCGCGCACCAGCACGGCGAGCTCGAGGTACGCCTGCGCGACCCGCACCGGCGAAGCGTGGACTCCGGCCCGGCTCAGCACCGGCTGCCACTCGACGAGCTCGGCGCGCCCCGGCTCGCCGTACCACGAGCGGCCCTCCGCGTGGTCGGACTCGAGCTCGAGCAGGTAGCGGCCCAGGGGACGTTCGAGGCCTGACAGAGCCGTCTCTGCGCGCTCAGCCGCTCTGCGCAGGGCCGCCTCTCGCGCGCCCGGAGTCGACGGCGACGCCTCGCCACGCGCCCAGCGCTCGAGCAACCGGCAGAACGCGAGCGCCGACACCTGGCACGCGCGCAGCTGCGCGACGAGGCGCTGCGCGGTCGCCCCCTCGGCAGCGTAGTCGACCAGCAGGTCGGCCCAACCCGGCTGTGCACGAAGCGTACTCATGAACGCACTATGACTGCTCAGACCTCGACGATGACGGGAAGAATCATCGGCCGCCTTCCCGTCCGGTCGTACACGAGCTGGGCAAGCGAGTCGTGGAGATGCTCCTGAAGGAGCTTGATCTCCGTGATGTCCTGCTCGAGACACTCGTCGAGCACCTTCGCCGCCTCGCCGCGCATCTCGGCGACGAGCGGCTCCGTCTCGCCGAATCCGCGCGCGATCAGCTCGGGCGCCGCCACCGGACGAGCTCCGCTCGCGCCGACGGTGGCGACGACGATCAGGACTCCGTGCTCGGAGAGGTGCCGCCGGTCCCGCAGAGCGACGTCCCGCACGTCCCCCACTCCGAGCCCGTCCACGAACGTGACGCCCGTCTCGATGCTGT
>VAXT01000150.1 GCA_005883245.1 Actinomycetota bacterium
GCACACGTGGCTCCAGACGTTCTGGGGCGACGGCGGGCAGTCGGGCTTCGACGCGACCGACCCGCATTTCCGCTTCCACACGTTCTTCGACGCGTCGCCGGAGGTGAACTTCTCCGACGGCGCGATCACGGACTGGAACTGGATCTCCGACCCGATCTTCGGGACCGGCAACCAGTTCTACAGCGCGGTCATCACCGACCCGGTCGTCCACGGGACGATGTATGCCGGCTCCGGGTTGAGGAGTCCGCAGACCGCGAACACGGTCGTGCGGACGAAGACGCACGGCATGGGCTCGATGACGCTGCAGGAGTTCCGGCAGCACTGCAACGAGCTGACCGGCGACTTCACGGTTCAATGCGGTGACTGGGTGCCCCTCGGCACGACCGCCCTCACGGCGGCCGGCTGGGGCGACCGGGCCGGCGGGGCGATGGCCGCGGTCGAGCGGGCGACGACGGACACCTCGACGCTGTGGGCCGCAACCACGAACGGCCGCGTCTTCATCACGTCGAACGCGGACGCCGACCCCGCGAGCGACGTCGCGTTCGTGCGCCTCGACTCGCTGTCGTCGGCGGATCCGGCGAGGTACGTGACCGGGATCTTCATCGACCCGGACAACGCGAACCACGCCTGGATCTCATACAGCGGCTTCACCGCTGCGACTCCGACGACCCCGGGTCACATCTTCTCGGTGACCTACGACCCGGACGCCGGAACCGCGACGTGGACGAGCCTCGACGGCTCGCTCGGCGACCTGCCGCTGACCGACGTCGTCCAGGACGCCGACACCGGCGACCTGTACGTCTCCTCCGACTTCGGCGTGCTCAAGCGCTCCGGCAACGGGCCGTGGACGGCCGCGGCTCCGGGGATGCCGAAGGTCGAGGTCGCAGGCCTGACGTACGTGCCCGGTAGTGGCCCCGGGCATCACGCGGACCGCATCATCTACGCGGCCTCGCACGGGCTCGGAGCCTGGAAGCTCCAGCTCAAGCACGGCCAATAGTCGTATCGATCGTGGGGGCCGCCCTCGAGCGGCCCCCACGATGTTCTGACAGATCGCCGGCCTTACGGGCCGACGGTGAGCTTGGCTTCGTAGACGTTCTGGTTGCGGTTGCCGATGTTGTTCGACGGCGGGCCCGCGTTGTCGCTCAGGTCGCACTGCCCTGGCGGCACGTCACGGTTGTCCGCCCACGCGACGTGGACGATGTTGTCCGTCCCGTTCCAGAAGGCGTCGAGCTCGTTGTAGTCGCCGTGGAACGCGACCGTGCCGCCGCCGAACATGCGGCAGTTCCCGTTGTGCGAGACGTTCGTCACCCGCGTCGGGGCGTCGAATGTCGGCCAGGTGACGCCGTTGCAGTTCGTGCACGAGTAGTAGACGTCGAGCGCCTCGTTCGTCGGCGTCACCGAGTTCCGGAAGTCGTACCAGGAGACGCTCAGCGTGCCATGGGAGACCTCGATCGTCGGGAACACCTGGTGCCGCGGCGGTGAGACGTCCGTGTTCACCTGGACCGGCGGGCCGAAGCTGGCGCCGCCGTTCGTCGAGCGCTGCGCATAGATGTCGTAGTCGCCGGCGACGAGGTTCTGGTAGGCAACGTAGACGACGTTCGAGTTCGTCGTGTCCGTCGCGAGGAACGCGAACGTCGGCGTCCGGAACGCGACGCCCGGGGCCTGCGACGAGTCGATCGTGTTCACGGCCAGCGGCTGCGTCCAGTGTTCGCCGCAGTCGGTCGACTTGACGAAGTTGATCGTGTCGACGCCCTGCGAGCTGAAGGACTCGAACGCGACGTAGACCGTCCCGTTCGCAGCGACAGCTATGTCGGCGCCCTGGTTGTGCGAGGCGCCTTCGGCACCGCCGGTCGAGATCAGGTGCGGTGGCGTCCAGGTCACGCCGCCGTCGCTCGAGCGGCTGAACGTGACCGGTGAGCTGCCGTGCTGCCCGTGGAAGTTCGTGTCCGCGTAATAGACGTTCCCGGAGCACGGGCTCGCGGACGGCGAGTTGAGATCGACCTCCATCCACGGCTTGTCGGTGAAGTTGCCCGCGAACCCGCTCGGGACCGCGAAGCCGACCGCGCCGCGGTCGACGATCGCGGTTCCGGCGTAGGTGAAGTGCGGCAGGTCGCCGGGCGTGGTCGTCGTGCTCGCGGTTGCCGGAGAGCCGGGCGTATACCGGTAGCGCGCGACGAAACCGACCGTGTCGAGTGGACGCTCGCCCGGATCGCGGTTGCGGTTGAAGGCGATGCCACCGACGAGCAAGTTGCCGTTCCCGTCGAACCGGATCACCGGATCGCCCGCACCGTCGAGACCGAGCAACGGCGATGCCTGGCCGGCGGCCGAGGTGTCGGTCGGGAAACCGGGCACCATGGTCTGGAACCCGTTCGGGAACGGCGGCGCACCGGCCCACGTCGTCCCGCCGTCGAAGGACAGGTAGATCGGCATCCAGGTGTCGCCGAAGTGCGGCACCATCCGGTAGTCGTTCGCGGCCTCGGCGACGATGTCGCCCACCCGGCCGGTGACGGGCGAGGCCTGCCGATCGTTGATCGAGACCGTGGTCTCGTTCGACTGGCGGTTCTGGGCGTCCTTGCTCGGGGTGACGTTCCCGAGCCCGCCGTCGACATTGTTGTTGTCGTCGGTGACCTTGCCGTTCGGCCCCACGGTGGCATGGCTCCCGAGCACGCTGGGCGAAAACACGAGCGCGCAGGCGAAGAGCGCGGACACCAGGGCCAGTGAGAGACGGTTCGTCATATAACCCCCTCCTTGTCTCTCTCCCTTGGACCCGGGGGTCCTACCAAACCGCGCCCGAGGCCGTCGCCGTTCGCGCGCAGCGAAACTCGCCGCGTTGCCGCAGGTCGCGCGAGTTTCGCTTGATCGCCGACGCCTCCCCCGACCCCGCTGAAGGCGCCCTACTGCGACTAAAGCAAGCCGCTCGCTGGTTCACCTATAACCCTTTTGGGGGATCCCCGCGGCGCTTCACTCGGCCCGCGCCCGGCTTCACTTTTTCGCGCAGACGGAGTACCGTTCACTGATCGCTGCGGCTCTCCGTCACTCACCGACCCGCGCGTCGGCTCCGTCCGCGCTTGGCGAACGCGTGCGCCAGCTGCGCATCGCGCGCGGCCTGACGCAGACGAAGCTCGGCT
>VAXT01000086.1 GCA_005883245.1 Actinomycetota bacterium
AAGCGGTGCCAGGCACCAGGCTCGCTCTTGGTGCCTGGCTCGGCCGAAAGGCCGTGCCCGGCACCGCTTCCGGCTCAGGCTGCGACGAGGTACGCGCACTGCCTGGAGTCGCCCGGCAGCGGTGACGGTGCGACCTTGCTGACCCGCATCGTCGCGCCGTCCTGCTCGACCTCGGCGCCGACGGACGGGGCGTCGCCGTCTTGCTCGCGCAGCTCCCAGCCGGTCGTCTTCCACACGAAGAGCAGATGGCTCATCCGCGGCGGATCCTAACCGTCAGTCGGAGACGGCGTACACGGGCAGCACCAGGCGGGTCGTCGAACCGGTGGCGTCCAGCTCGACGGAGAGTGCGGCGCCGAGCGTTCGCGCCCGCTCCTCGAGCACCTCGATCGAGCGTCGGCGGCGTTCGCCCGGAGCGTCGTCGCGGATCGTCATCTCGAGCGTCTGACCCTCGCCCGGCGTGATGCGCACCGAGAACGTCTTCGGCGGCCCTCGGCGGATCGCACCTTCGAGCGACTCGCGCACGATCTCGTAGAGCGCGGCCTGCGCCCGCTCGCTCAGCGTCTCGGCGGGGGCGACGTCGAGGTCGACCTGGAACTCGTGCTCCAGGCCGCGATCCTCCCCGAGCGCACGCACCGCCATCGAGAAGCCGTGGTCGCGCAGCACGACGGGCTCGAGGTTGAACGACAGGTCGCGCAGCTCGCCGATCGTCGTGCGCGTCCGGTTCAGCGCCTTGTCGAGGATCTCGCGGGCCTGCTCGTGCTGGCCGCGTTCGATGAAGTCGGAGACGGCGTCGAGCATCAGCGCGACGCCGGAGAGCGACTGCACGGGCCCGTCGTGCAGGAAGAGCGCGATGCGGCGACGCTCGTCCTGCTCCGCGGCGAGGACCTGCTCGGTGACCTCGCGCCGTGCGGGGTCGTCCATGATCACTAATCGATGATCGCGTCGCGCAGCGCGATCGCCACGGCGTGCGTCCGCGTGTCTGCCTCGAGCTTCGCGAGGATGTGCCGCACGTGGCTCTTCACCGTCTCCTGACTGATGAAGAGCTTGGCGGCCACGTCGGCATTCGACATTCCGTCGGCGAGCAGCTGGAGGATCTCGCGCTCGCGCGTCGTGAGCATGTCGTCCTTGCCCTTGCCGGTCAGGAACGCCGGCATCAGCGCAGGATCCACATAGCCCTCGCCGCCCGCGACCTTTTCGATCGCGCGCAACAGCGTCGCGTGCGGCGCCTCCTTGAGGATGTAGCCCTTCGCTCCGGAGTCGAGACCGCGGCTCAGGAGGCTCCGCTCGCTGTAGGCGGTGAAGATGAGGACGGCGCAGCCGGGAACCTTCTCCGTCAAGAGCTTCGTCGCCTCGAGCCCGTCCATGCCGGGCATCCGGACGTCCATGATCACGACGTCGGGCTTGCGGCGCTCGGCGAGGGCGACCGCGCTGGCGCCGTCGGAGGCCTCGCCGATCACGCGGATGTGGGGCGCGCGGGACAGCGAGAGGCGTAGTCCTTCTCGGACGACCTCGTGGTCGTCGACGATCAGACAGGTGATCTCGGGCTTGCCGTCGTTTGCGGTATCGGACACGGCCCGAAGATTGTATTCGCGTAGTCAGACTGCGAGTGCGAGCTGCTCCGGTTCTTCCTCCGGCTCGGCGGGACGAACTCGGCGGTCGGCGACGCCGAGCTCGCGGGCCAGTGCGGAGACCTGGAGGCGTACCGGCTTCGTCTCCTCGGCCCGGAGGTAGGCGCGTTCGCGGTAGAGCTCGCGGTAGCGAGGCACGAGCTCAGGCCAGTCCTCGGCGAGATGCTCGAGGAAATGCTCCCGTGTGCCGGGGCGCAGGAAGAGCAGATTCGTCCAGACGCCGGCCGCGCCGGCCTCGCGGGCGGCCTGCACGACCTCGCGGAGTTGCTCCGGGCGATCCGAGATCCCGGGGAGGACCGGAGCCATTCCGACGCCTGTCTTGATCCCGGCCTCCACGAGGCGCGCGACGGCACGCAGGCGTTGGCGCGGATGCGCGGTGGACGGCTCGGTTCGGCGCCAGACGTCTTCGTCCAGAGTCGGGATCGAGAACGTCACGGAGACGCTTGCACGGCGCGCGGCCTCGACCAACACGTCGACGTCGCGGACGATCATTGGGCCGCGCGTGATGATGCTGAACGGGTTGCGCGCCTCGGCGAGGGCTTCGATGCAGGCGCGGGTCAGGCGGTAGTGGCCCTCGGCCGGCTGGTACGGGTCGGTGGCGGCGCCGATCGCGACGCACTCTCGGGCCCACGAGGGGCGGGCAAGCTCGCGGCGGAGGACCTCGGCGACGTTGACCTTGACGCGGATCGACGTGCCGTAGCGGTCGTCCGAGGGCCGGTCGGCGCGGAGCTCGAAGGCCCGGACGTAACAGAAGGTGCAGCGATGGACGCAGCCCATGTAGGGGTTCAGCGACCAGTCGAACATCATTCCCTTGACGCGGTTCAGGGCGCTGCGGCACGGCTCTTCGCGGTACTCAGGAGCCACGCGACCCATTATACGAACACATGTTCGTCAAGGCAAATTGTCACGCTTCCGACTCAGACCCGCCGCTCCGTGCTCGATACGCTCACCGCGGGTGGCGGGTGGAACCTCATCCCCACCCAGGGTGGGGGTGTGGGGGCCGAGTCCTGGGCTACACTCCGACGAGATCGCCGTTGGACGACGACGACCATCCGCCTAGTACCGCGGCCCCGGTGAGCGGGGCATGACGGTTTTCCTCGAGCTCCTCGTAGTCGCGGCGCTCCTGCTCTTGAACGCCTTCTTCGTCGCGGCCGAGTACGGCCTCGTCACGGCCCGCCGCACGCGCATCACCGAGCTCCGCGACCAGGGCAACCGCCGCGCGCGGGTCGTCCTGCGCCTCACCGCCAACCCGAACCGCTTCATCGCCGCCATGCAGCTCGGCGTCACGATCACCAGCCTGGCCATCGGTGCCGTGGGCGAGCCCGTCTTCGCCCAGATCTTCGACCCGATCCCGGCGACGATCCTCGCGATCATCCTTGCGTTCCTGCTGATCACCTACCTCCACGTCGTCGTCGGCGAGCTGGTTCCGAAAGGCATCGCGCTGGGCCATCCGGAGACGACGGCGCTGACGGTCTCCGGCCCCGTCCGCACCTTCTTCTTCCTGTTCAAGCCCCTGATCTGGGCGCTCCAGAACTCCTCGGACGGCGCGCTTCGTCTGCTCGGCCTCGAGCCCCCCGGCGAGGAGCGCGGCGGCGTCCACTCGGAGGCCGAGCTGAAGATGCTCCTCTCGCGCTCGACGCAGGAGGGCGAGATCGAGCAGCAGGAGCAGGAGATGCTCTACAAGGTCTTCGACTTCGCGGACAAGGAGGTCTCGGCCGTGATGGTCCCGCGCCCCGAGGTCGTCGCGCTGTCCGTCGACCTGCCGCCCGAGGAGTGCCTGGCGGCCGTGATCGACTCGCCGTACACCCGCTACCCCGTCTACCGGGAGTCGCTGGACACCGTCCTCGGAATGCTCCACGTGCGCGACCTCTTCTCGGCGCTCGTCGACCGGGGAATCGCGAACGTGCAGGTCGCCGACCTCGTCCGCCCGGCCCACTTCGTCCCGGAGACGAAGGACCTCGCCGCGATGCTCTCCGAGTTCAGGCGCACGAACCAGCACATGGCAATCGTCGTCGACGAGTACGGCTCGATGGAGGGCATCGTCACGCTCGAGGACCTGCTCGAGGAGATCGTCGGCGAGATCGAGGACGAGTTCGACCTCCCGGACGAGTCCGTCGAGCGCGTCGACGACGACACGATCCGCATCGACGGCACGTTCCCGATCGACGACTTCAACGAGCAGTTCGCGACGCAGATCCCGATCGAGGACTACCACTCGGTCGGCGGCTTCGTGTTCGGCCTCCTCGGCCGGGCGCCCGAGCCCGGCGACACTGTCGAGTACGACGGCCTGCGCTTCGACGTGCTCGAGATCGACGGCGCGCGCATCACCCGCCTCGCCGTCACGTTCGTCGAGCACCGCGAAACGCCGAAGGAAGTCGTCGCCGAGGGTTAGCCGGGCCCCGGTCCTATACTCGGCCGCATCGCACCAAGAGCCTTCTCCGAGACCTCCGAGCCGCAGGCCTGGCCGCGCCCGCGCGGCTTTTCGCGGCCCGAACGGCTCGCGCGGAGCGTCGACGTGCTCCCGGGTGTCGGCCCGGCCGTGACGAAGCGGTTGGCCAAGCTCGGCCTGGGGACGATCTCCGACCTGCTCGAGCATCGCCCGCACCGGTACGAGTCCGCGGCCGAGGAGGTGCGGATCGCAGACCTGCTCGCCGGCGAGCAGGAGGTCGCGATCTCGGGCGAGGTCGTGCGGACGACCGTGCGCCGGCCGCGGCGGCGCCTCGCGATCGTCCAGTCCCGGATCGCCGACGAGAGCGGGCAGATCACGGCCGTCTGGTTCAACCAGGCGTGGCTCGCGGAGAAGCTCACGCCTGGCACGCATGTTCGGCTGCGCGGGCATCTGCGACGCAATGAGTTCAACGTCCGCTCGTACGACCTGAACGGCGCCTCGGCGACGGCCGACTTCGCGCCCGTGTATCCGGCCACCGAGGACGTGACCGTCAAGAAGCTGCGCGAGGTGATCGGCCGCGCGCTACACCAGGCGCGCGACTTCCCAGATCCGGTCCCGGCCGGAGTCGCGGACGACCTGCCGCTCCGCGCCGACGCCCTCACCGCGCTGCACGTCCCTCGCACTCCGGACGACGCCGAGCTCGGCCGCCGAAGGCTCGCATTCGAGGAGCTGCTCGTGCTCCAAGTCGGCCTCGCCCGCAGACGCCGGGACCGCGAGCGAGAGGAGGCTCCGGCGCTCAGCGAGCCGGGCGAGCTGACGGGCCGCTACCGCGAGCTGCTCCCGTTCACGCTGACCATGCACCAGGAGCGCGCGATCGAGGAGATCGACGCCGACCTCGCGCGGCCGACGCCCATGGAGCGCCTGCTCCAGGGAGAGGTCGGCTCCGGCAAGACCGTCGTCGCGCTCTACGCGCTTCTGCGCGCGGTCGAGTCCGGCCGGAAAGGCGCGCTCATGGCCCCGACCGAGACGCTCGCCGAGCAGCACTTCCTGACCCTCGAGGAGCCGTGCCGGAAGCTCGGCGTCGAGGTTGCGCTCCTCACGCGCTCGGTGAAGGACGATCCGGCCTCGGCGCAGATCCTCGTCGGCACGCACGCGCTGATCCAGGAAGGCGTCGACCTGACCGAGGTCGCCGTCGCAGTGGTCGACGAGCAGCATCGCTTTGGCGTAGGGCAGCGGAGGGCTCTGGCCGGAGCGGGCTCGCAACGGGGGGTTAACGGGCCGCAGGCGGAGCCCGCGGCCCTCTCAAACGCCGCCGCAAGCGGCGGCTCGGGAGTCGAGCAGCGCCGCGCGATCACGGGAGGATGCACGCCCCACGTCCTGCACATGACCGCGACGCCCATCCCGCGCACGCTCGCACTGACCGTCTACGGCGACCTCCAGGTGAGCGAGATCGCAAAGCCGCCGGCGAACCGCAAGCCCGTCACGACGGCGTGGGTCACGCAGGAGCGCTCCGGCGAGGCCTACAGACGCCTGCGCAAGCACCTCGACGCGGGCCGCCAAGCCTACGTCGTCTGCCCGCTCATCGAGGAGTCGGAGACCTCGGTCGCGCGCGCGGCCGAGCGCGAGGCGGAACGGCTGCGCGAGGGCGAGCTGAAGGGCTACCGCGTGGGGCTCATGCACGGGCGTCTACGCCCGGCCGAGCGCCGCGAGCTGATGGCGCAGTTCAAGGCACGGGAGCTCGACGTGCTCGTGGCGACGACCGTGATCGAGGTCGGCGTCGACGTCCCCAACGCGACGATCATGATCGTCCAGGAGGCCGACCGCTTCGGGCTCGCGCAGCTCCACCAGCTCCGCGGACGCGTCGGCCGCGGGGCCGAGCAGTCGTACTGCCTGCTCGTGTCGCGGGCGAAGGAAGAGCTGACCGACTCCGCGCTCGCGCGGCTCGAGGCGCTCGTCGCCTCGACCGACGGGTTCGAGCTCGCCGAGAAGGACCTCGAGATCCGCGGCGAGGGCCAGCTGCTCGGCTCGAGGCAGGCCGGTTTGTCGGATCTGCGGTTCACGCGCCTGCGCTCGGACCGGAAGCTGCTCGAGCGGGCGCGCGAGGTCGCCGACACACTCGTCGACTACGACGGCCCGCTGAACGATGAGGTCGACCGAGTCTTCGCCGGCCAGGACGTGCAGGCCTGATGACGAGGCGGGAGTGGCTGACGGCGATCGGGCTCGGTCTGGTCGTGAGCGTCGTGATCCGGATCTTCTTCCCGGTCGGATTCGCCGGGTCGATCGCCTGGGGCGCGTTCGCAGGCGCCAGGAGGATGAGCTGGCTGTGGCCCGTCGCCGTCTCTGCAGTGGCGGGCATCGGCGCGGTCCTGGCCGACTTCGCCGTCAAACCGGAACACGTCGGGTTCCATCTCGCACTGACCTTCACGATGTGCGCGCTCGCATGGTCGGCGTGGTCGATCGTGAGCCGGCTCAGCCGTGAGGATCATCGCGGGTAGCCGAAAGGGGGCGCGGATCTTCGCGCCCAAGGGCGAGACGCGTCCGACCGGCGACCGGGTTCGCGAGGCGGCCTTCAACCTGATCGGGCCCGTCGAGGAATTGGCGGTGCTCGACCTGTTTGCCGGCTCCGGGGCGATGGGGCTCGAGGCGCTCTCCCGGGGTGCGGAATCGGCCGTCTTCGTCGAATCCGACCGCGAGGCCCAGCGCGCGATCGAACGCAACCTCGAAAAGCTCGCGCTTACGGGCGCCAGGATCGTGAAGACGGACGCGAAGCGCGCGCTCGCAGCCGAAGCGGCGGCGGGCAGTCGCTACGATCTCGTCCTCGTCGACCCGCCCTACCGGATGTTCGACTCCCTCCAGCCGACACTCGCCGCGTACCTGCCTGCGCTCCTCGCAGAGGACGGCCTCGTCGTGGTCGAGACCGACAAGCGCACGGAGCCTCAGCTGCCGCTCGAGCAGCGCACGAGCCGCACCTACGGCTCAGCACGGCTCACACTCTTCGAATGAGCCCCAACGATTTGCGCACGGCGATTTGCCCCGGCAGCTACGACCCGGTCACGCTCGGGCACCTGGACATCATCCGCCGCGCGGCGGCGATCTTCGACCGTGTCGTCGTCGGCGTCGTCCGCGAGCCGAGCCACAAGCAGACGATGTTCTCGGTCGAGGAGCGCGTCGGTTTCCTCGAGGAGGCTCTCCGTGACCAGGACAACGTCGAGGTCGACGTCTTCGCGGAGCTCGTCGTCGCGTTCGCTCACCGCTGGGGCGCGAGGACGATGGTCAAGGGCCTGCGCGTGATCTCCGACTTCGAGTGGGAGTTCCAGATGAACCACCTCAACCGGACGCTCGCTCCCGACGTCGAGACCGTGTATCTCATGTCGAGCCCGCAGTACAGCTTCGTCTCCTCGAGCGGGGTCAAAGAGGTCGCGTCGTTCGGCGGCAACGTCGACGAGCTCGTGCCCGAGCCCGTCGCACGCCGCTTCAAGGAGATGTTCCCCGCGGGCAAGCCGGGCGCGCCCGTGTCGCCGCAGGAATGAGCCACCGCCTGCTTCGGATCCTGATCCTCGCGGTCGCGTGCGTCGTGCTCGCCGTCGTCGTTGCCACGCTCGGCTACGCGTTCACGCGCGGCGGCCCCCACAAGCCGCGCTACCCGGGCCGGCTTGCGGTCCGCGACGGCTGCGGCCTCCGGCACATGTTCTTCGACGCGAGCGACCAACGGATGATGTGCCTGCAAGACGTGTTCGACAGGATCAGCGTCTCCCGCAACGGGGACAAGCTCGCTTGGGACACGACCGGTGGCCAGTCGCTCTTGGTCTCCGGGGTGGACGGACAAGCCCCGCTCAACGTTCCCGTCCCGCTCGGGTCGAGCTCGGCGCCGAGCCTCTCACCCGACGGGACGAAGATCGCGTTCCTCCATTCGCCCCGCGACGACGGTAAGTACGACATCTGGGTCTCGTCGACGACGGTCCCGAACGCCGAGCAGGAGACGAACACGCGCAACGTCTCGGACGTCGTGTGGTCGCCGACCGGTGACTGGCTCGCGTACGTGCAGAACTGGTCCCCGGACACGCTCGAGGGGCAGGTCTCGCTCGTTCGGCCGAACGGAGACGACTCGCACACGGTGACCAAGGGAGACGCTCCCGACTGGTCGCCCGACGGGAAGAAGCTCGTCTACGTGCACAAGGGCTCGATCTGGACGATCAACCCGGACGGCACCGACGGGCACCTCCTGATCCGAAACGGCCACTCGCCCGCGTGGTCGCGCGACGGTGAGCTGATCGCCTTCATGCGCGCCGACACTTGTGGGAGAAACATCTGCCCCGAGCACGCGTATCTCGCCTTCGCGAACAGAACCGAACCGCACCCGGTCGGCCCCGCGTACGCGAACGAGCGACAGATCGTGTGGTTGCCGGACCCGTTCGAATAGCCGTTCTTCCGAACCTAGGCATTAGACTGAGTCCATGGACGTCCTCGTTCTGATCGACAAGCTCGACGACCTCGTCCACAACGCGAAGGCCGTCCCCCTGACCGACCAGGTCCGGATCGACCGCGAGGAGATCTACGAGATCCTCGACCAGATGCGCGCGACGATCCCCGAGGAGATCAAACAGGCGCGCTGGATCGTCAAGGAGCGCCAGGAGATGCTCGCCGAGGCCAAGCGGGAGTGCGACCGGCTGCTCGGTGAGGCCCGCGAGCAGGCGACCCGCGAGGCGTCGCAGACCGAGATCGTCAAGCTCGCCGAGCGGCAGGCTCAGGACATCCTCGAGGACGCGCGGCGGCAGGCGCGTGAGACCCGGCTCGAAATGGAGGACTGGGCCGACTCGATCCTCTCCACTCTCGAGGTCAACCTCGACAAGTTCCTCGGCGCCGTGAAGCGCGGCCGTGAGCGGTTGCATGAGCGCTCGCAGGAGACGGTGGTCGCCGGCGTCGGCGCCCCCGGCTCCGACAACGAAGAGCCTCCTTATTAAGTGGCCATAGAAGGGGGCGCTCGGCTTCGCCGTCGCCTCGCTCGCTACCCTCGTCGTATGACGAGCTTCAGCTTGCGCTCGTTGCGGCTGAGGCCGGGCGAGGAGCACCGCGAGACGAAGGAGATCGCGCTCGAGCCGATCTCGCTGGGCGGGCAGCGCTACCTGCCGGTCCCCGACAAGGTGCCTGCCGAGCTCGTCGTCACCCGCGCCCAGTCGGGCACGGTCTTCGAGCTCCGCTACAAGACGCGGTTGCACGGGCCGTGCTATCGGTGCCTGGCCGATGCCGTCGTCGACATCGACGTCTCCGCCCGCGAGTACCAGGCGACCGACCCCGAGTCGGACGAGCTGAGCACACCGTACGTCGCGAACGACCAGCTCGACCTCTCGGCCTGGGCCCGCGACGCCCTCGTTCTTGAGCTGCCGGACAAGATCCTATGCCGCGTCGACTGTGCGGGCCTCTGCCCGGTGTGCGGCCGCGACTTGAACGTCGATCCGCACGGCCACGACGACGAGGAGCTCGACTCCCGCTGGGCCGCGCTCAGCGAGCTCAGGGACAAGCTCTAGTCCTTCTCCGCCGGTACAGCCCGCCCTGAAGGAAAGCGGCCTCCGGCTATACTCCTCGGCCGCCATGGCTGTTCCGAAGCGCAGACAGACCAGCACCCGCCGCGACAAGCGGAGGGCGACGCATCGCCTGAAGGCCCCGCGGGTCAACGAATGTCCCGTCTGCCACCAGCCGAAGCTGCCGCACCGCGTGTGCCCGACGTGCAAGACGTACCGCGGGCGCGAGGTCGAGCCGCTCCGAACTCCGGCTCCGTAGTCCTTGGCCGAGCCCGAGAGCGCTTAGGGTTGATCCAGTTGGGTCGACCGGTCATTTCAGACGGACGTGCAGGGAAACCCTGCCCGTCCTGACGACGGCACCGTGAACGGTGCCTCGGTGCGCGTCGCGGTCGACGCCATGGGCGGCGACAAGGGGCCCGACGACATCGTGGCGGGTGCGCTCGAGGCTGCGTCCGTGACCGTCAAGCCGGTGCTCTACGGGCCGCAGGGGCTCGACACGCACGGCCTCGAGCTCGTCGAGGCGAGCGAGGCGATCGCGATGCACGAGAAGCCTGTGGAGGCTGTGCGCGCGAAGACGGACAGCTCGCTCGTCCTGGCCTGCCGCGCGGTCGGAGACGGCGAGGCTCACGCGGTGGTCTCCGCCGGGAACACCGGCGCGACGCTGGCTGCGGGGCTCTTCCACATTCGACGGCTCCCGGAGGTCGACCGGCCGGCGATCGCGGTCGTGATTCCGGCCCGCGACGGGCCCTCGGTGCTCCTCGACTCGGGCGCGAACGCCGATGCCCGGGCCGAGCACCTGCTCCAGTTCGCCCAGATGGGCTCGATCTTCGCCCACGAGATGCTCGAGATCGACAATCCGGAGGTCCGGCTGCTCTCGATCGGCGAGGAGCCCGAGAAGGGCAACCAGCTCACGCTCGAGGCGCACGCCCTGCTCGCGGAGAGCGACCTCAACTTCGGCGGCAATGTGGAGAGCCGGCACATCCTCCGCAGAGCCGGCGACGTCGTCGTCTGCGACGGGTTCACCGGCAACGTCTGCCTCAAGCTCCTCGAAGGCACGATCTCGACGATCCTCGAGGGCATCCGCGACGAGATCCGCTCCTCCACGCGCGGCAAGGTCGGCGGCCTGCTGATCAGGCCCGCAGCGCGCCATCTACGCGAGCGGCTCGACCCCGACACGTACGGCGGCGCGTATCTGCTCGGCCTGCGCGGCCTGGCTGTGATTGCCCACGGCGGCTCCTCCCCGACCGCGATCGCGAACGCGATCCGTCTGGCCGCACGAGGAGTCGAGCACCGCGTCGTCGAACGGCTCGCGGAGCGCCTGCGCGGGAGCGTGTTAGCATCGGCGCGCTCTAAGTAGCCCGGGACAGGCTTAGGCCCGTCGTGGTGTACCCAAACCTACTCCCAAAGCGAGGTGAAATGGCCGCTACGCGCGAGGAAGTGTACGAGCGTGTGAAGGAAGTCCTGAGCGAGCAGCTCGGCGTCGACGAGAACGAGATCACCGAGGAAGCGTCGTTCCAGGAGGACCTCGAAGCGGACTCCCTCGACCTCGTCGAGCTGATCATGGAGCTCGAGGACCAGTTCGGGATCAAGATCTCGGACGAGGACGCACAGAAGATCCAGACCGTTGGTCAGGCCGTCGACTACGTCACGTCGCACCAGTAACACAAGCCTGCAGAGCCTGATCGACGAGCTGCCCGCCGAGCGGCTGGAGAACGTCCTCACCCACACCTCGTGGGCGCCGGACCGCGCCTCGTCGTACGAGCGACTCGAGTTCCTGGGCGACAGCGTGCTCGAGCTCGCGGTCGCGCGGGAGCTCTACGAGCGCTACCCGGACTTCACCGAGGGGCAGATGGCGAAGATCCGCTCGCACGTCGTGTCCCGCGCGAGCTGCGCGGTGGTCGCGGGAGAGCTCGAGCTCGGTGAGCGCATGTCCCAACGGGCCGTGGCCGTCCCGCAGGAGGAGCTCGATCGCCTCGCGCGCAACCGCAACGTGCTCGCGGCGCTGCTCGAGGCCGCGCTCGGAGCCGTGTTCCTCGAGTACGGGTTCGAGCGGATCGAGGACGCCGTCGTCGGGGCGTTCGCCGGCCGGATCGAGTACGCGCTCACGACGTACGTCGATCACAAGACCGAGCTCCAG
>VAXT01000087.1 GCA_005883245.1 Actinomycetota bacterium
AGACGAAGGGCGAGGACAACGTCCTGCGCCTGACCGTCACCGTCCGGTAAACACTCTCCCCACAGGAGCACGGCTCGGCGGATTGGCCGACAGGTCTCTCCGCCGCGCCGGCGCGTTTTCAGCCGGCGCCGACGGTTCGTGCCCGGCCCGCCTGGACCCCGACGACGAGGAGCGGCACGGTCATGGCGACAAGGGCGCTAAGGGCGACGTCCCAGCTCCCGCTCCAGTCGTCGAGCGCCCCGATCGCGAACGGGCCGAGTGCGGCGAGCGCGTAGCCGAATCCCTGTGCCATCCCGGACAGGTCCGCCGCGACCGTGGCGTTGGGCGCGCGCAACACCATCAACGCCAACGCCAGGCTGAACGCACCTCCCTGCCCCAGTGCGAGTAGCGTCACCCAGGCGACAGCGGCGTCGGTAGCAAGCAGCAAGCCGAGCAGTGCGACGCCCTCCGCTGTGCAGACCACGGCCGCGAGCACCCTCTGATCGCGCATCCGCTCGGCGAGCACCGGGACAACCGCTGCTGACGGAATGCCCCCGAGGGCGTAGACGGCCAGGAGCGCCCCGGCAGTTCCAGGGGAATACCCGTCGTCGCGCAGGATAGCCGCGAGCCAGGCGAGCCCTGCGTAGAAGACCAGGGACTGAAGCCCCATGTATAGCGTCACCTGCCATGCGAGCCGATCTCGGAGGAGGCCCTGCACTCCGCCCGACTGGCCCTGAATCGGCGAGGGTGTGCGATCCCCGCTCAGCGTTGTACCGAGCACGGCGAAAGCCGCCACGGCGGGAAGCGCCCAGACCGCGAGCGCAGCCTGCCAACCGATGCTCCGCTCGAGCGGCACGGTCAAGCCGGCTGCGAGGGCCGCCCCGGCCGTGAGAGCGGCCACGTAGGTGCCGGTCACCAAACCTGTCGCGTGCTCGAATCGGTTCTTCACGATGCTCGGAAGGATCACGTTCCCGATCGCGATGCCGATCCCGGCGAGGACGGTTCCGGCGAAGAGTGCTGCGCTCGAGCCGGCGGCCCTTCCGGCTACTCCGACGACGTGAAGCTCGTCTGTGATCGGCGGGATGCTCGCCACCGCGAGGCGGAGATTGAGGGCGGCCAGAACGATCCCGGCGGCCAGACCTACCGGGAACCTAGACGTGCTCGAGCCCGACGTAGTTTTCCGCGAGGGACGCCGCTGCCTTCTCCGAGGAGCAGACATAGGCGAGTTGCGCCAGCTGCAACCTGGAGTCGAACTCGTCTCCGCCCTCGAGGCGGTGCAGCATCGAGGTCATGAACCAGGAGAAGTGCTGGGCCCGCCAGACGCGCCTGAGAGCGTCCGCCGAGTAGCGCTCCAGCAGGGAGCCGTCACCGTCTCGGTACCAGGCGGCGATAGCCGCGGCGAGCAAGCGAACATCCGCGACCGCGAGGTTGAGGCCTTTCGCGCCCGTGGCCGGAACGATGTGAGCCGCGTCGCCGGCGAGGAAGAGGCGCCAGTGCTGCATGGGCTCCACAACGAAGCTTCGCATCCCGGTGATTCCCTTTTCGAGCACCTCCCCCGTGTTCAGCGTCCAGCCCTCGAGCCCGAGGCGCAGCCGAAGCTCCTCCCAGATCCGGTCGTCGGGCCACTCGTCGAGGTTTTCGTCGGGCCGTACCTGGAGGTAGAGGCGCGTCACCTCCGGCGAACGCATGCTGTGCAGGGCGAAGCCGCGCTCGTGGTGTGCATAGATCAGCTCCTCGTTCGACGGCGCCGCGGCGGCCAGGATCCCGAGCCATGCGAACGGGTATTCCCTCTCGAACGCAGTCAGGACGCCGGCCGGAATGCTGTCGCGGCAGACTCCGTGGAAGCCGTCGCACCCGGCGATGAAGTCGCAGCGCAGCTCGATCTCGTCGTCGTCGTGCCCGAAGCGGATCAGCGGGAAGTCCGAGTCGACCTCGGAGATCTCGACGTCGTCGACCTCGAAGTGCAGCGGCCGACCCGTCTTGAGTCGCGCGGCGATCAGGTCTTTGACCACTTCCTGCTGACCGTAGACGGTGATCCGCCGGCCGCCGGTCAGGGAGGCGAAGTCGATCCGGTGGCGCTCACCGGCGAACTGGATCTCGATCCCGTCGTGAACGAGCCCTTCCCGTCCGAGCCGCTCGCCAACGCCGATCTCGTGCAGCAGGTCGACCGTTCCCTGCTCGAGCACACCGGCCCGGATCCGGTGCTCAACGTACTCGCGGCTGCGGTCTTCGAGCACGACCGAGTCGATGCCCTTCAGATGCAGAAGTTGCGCCAGCACGAGTCCGGCGGGACCGGCACCGACGATCCCGACCTGGGTGCGCTCCTCCCTCAGCCCCAGATCTCCTCGGCCGTCTCGACGACAAGCTGGAGCTTCGCCACCTGGTCGTCATGTGTGACGAGATTGCCCTCGACCGTTGACGAGAAGCCGCACTGCGGCGAGAGGCAGAGCTGGTCGAGAGCGACGTAGGTCGACGCCTCCTCGACTCGTCGCTTAAGGGCGTCCTTCGCCTCCAGCTCGGCGCGCTTCGTGGTGACGAGCCCGAGCACGACCAGCTTCCCCTTCGGCACGAACCGCAGCGGCTCGAAGCCGCCCGAGCGTGCGTCGTCGTACTCAAGGAAGAAGCCGTCGACCCCGAGCTCGTTGAACAGAGCCTCGGCGACGTACTCGTAGCCACCCTCGGCAGCCCACGAGGACCGGAAGTTACCGCGGCACATGTGGGTGGTTACGCTCATCCCCTCCGGCCGATCGGCGAGTGCTTCGTTGATGTGGCGGATATAGACCTCGTGCTGGTGCTCGCGGTCGCCGCCGATCGAGGCGATGTACTCGCGCTGCTTCGGGTCGTTCAGGTACGCGAGGCTCGTGTCGTCGAACTGCAGGTACGTGCAGCCGAGCTCGCCGAGGCGTCGGACCTCCTCGCGATAGGCGGCGACGAGGTCGTGCCAGAAGTCCTCGACGTCCGGGTAGACGCTCGGTTCGATCGCGGCCTGCCCGCCGCGGTAGTGGACCATGCTCGGCGACGGGATCGTGAGCTTCGGCGTCGCGGTCGTCGTCATCGAGCGGAGCGCTTCGAATGCGTCGCCGAAGATCGTCTTCGAGAGCCCGATCCGGTCGTGGACGCTGAGCGCCGCCGTCGTGAACTCGACGTCGCCCTGCTCGTTGTGAAACGCGACCTTGATCTGCTCGTCCGCGGGATCGACGCCGTCAAGTTGGTAGATGAAGTCCATGTGCCAGGAGGTGCGACGGAACTCGCCGTCGGTCGCGGACTGCAGGCCAATCTCTTCTTGCATGCGGACCGCGTCGCGGATCGCGTCGTCCTCGGTCGCCCGCAGCTCCGCGGACGAGATCCGGTTCTGCGCGAAGTCCTCGCGTGCCTGGAGAAGCTCGGGCGGTCGAAGCAGGCTCCCCACGTGGTCGGCCCGGAACGGGGGCGTCGTGCGCTTGCTCATGTTTTTCCTCCCTCCTCGGCCATGACGTCTCGGAAGATCGCGAACGCCCGGTTTGCGGCCGGAACGCCGCAGTAGATGGTGCTGTGCAGGAGCACCTCGCCGATCTCCTCGCGCCTGAGGCCGTTGCGAAGCGCTGCCCGGATGTGCATCTCGAGCTCGTGCTCGCGGTTCAAGGCGATGAGCGCCATCAGCGTGATCGCGCTCCGCGTGCGCCGGTCGAGCTCCGGCCTGGCCCAGATCTCGCCCCACGCGTAGCGCGTGATCAGGTCCTGGAACGCGGCGGTGTCCTGGGTGGTCGCCTCGACGGCGTCGTCCACATGCTCATCGCCGAGCACCTCGCGGCGCACGCGCATGCCCTCCCGGTAGCGGTCGCTCACGCGACCTCCACGGACGCGACGTGCTCGGACACGAGCGCGGCAAAGGCTTCGGGCTGCTCGACGTTGGCGAGGTGCGCGGCGTGGGGGAGAACGGCGAGCTTCGCGCCGTCGATGCGCGCCGCGATGAGCTCCGCGTGCTCTCGGGGCGTCGACGGATCCTCGGCCGCGGCGATGACGAGGGTCGGCGCCCGGATCTCCGCGAGCTGTTCGGCGAAATCCCAGCGCGCGATCGCGTCGCAGCAGCGTGCATATCGTTCAGGCGGAGTGTCGGTCAGCAGTGCTCGGAAGCGAGCGACCGTCTCGGAATTGGCGACGGCGAACGAGGCGGTGAACCAGTTCGCGAGGATGCTGTCGGCGATCGGCTCGAGCCCACCCGTCCGCACGAGGGCCGCCCGCTCGAACCACGGCCTCGGCTCACCGAACGTCGCGGAGGTGCAGGCGAGGACGAGCCGCTCGAGCCGCTCTCCCGCGTTGGCCGCGAACCACATGGCCGTTGCCCCGCCGAGGGAGAGCCCGCACACCGAGACCCGCTCGAGCTCGAGCACGTCGAGGAGCCGAAGGAGGTCCTGCCCGAGGCCGTCGATCGAGTCGTGTCCTGGCTGGTCATATCGAAGGACGCGAAAGGAGGGCCAGTGCGAGAGGTTCGCCTCCCAGAGGTCGATCGAGGTGCCGAGGGAGCTCGGAAGCACGAGTACGGGAGCGGGGGACGGCCCGTCGAGCACGTACCGGAGGTTCATGCCGTCTCCTCGCGGTAGGCGTTGAGCGCTCTCTCGACGAACTCGTCGGCCGACCCGAGGTACGACGACGGCTCGAGGCCGGCCGGCTCGAGGTCGAGCGCTTCCGCGAGCGGGCGGCCGCTCGAAGCGGCTTCGGCGACGGCCTCGTATGCGCCGCGACGCCCGAGGCGCTCGGCGAGGAGGTACGACGCACGCTCGGACATCGCCAGCTCGTCCAGGTTCGCGCGCATCCGCTCGGGGTCGACCTCGAGCTCCTCGAGCGCGCGCCGCGCGCCGGCCGCGGCCCCGCCCGTGAAGGCGAGGGCCGCCGAGAGCGCCGGCCACTCGGCGTGCCAGCCACCGAGGCCCCGCTCGTGCTCCTGCGGCAGCGCTTCGACCAGCGTCGACGCGTGAGCGCTCACCTGCCGGGCACAGGCGATCGCGAGCACGCTGCCGACCGGGTTCTGCTTCTGCGGCATCGTCGACGACGCACCACCTCCGGTGGAACGCACCTCTCCCACCTCGGTCTGCCCGAGCAGCGCGACATCGAGGCCGACCTTCGCGAGCGACCCCGCCGCGACCGCGAGCGCGGAGCCCAACTCGGCGATGCGAACGCGGTTCGTATGCCAGGGGACGAGCGGCTCCTGGAGGCCGAGCTCCTCCGCGAGGCGCCGCAGCACCTCGAGGCCGTGCCCCTCCAGCGAGGCGAGCGTTCCGACCGCACCGCCGAGCTGCACGGCGAGCCCACCGGCGCGGATGCGCGCCAGGCCGCGCCGCGCCTCGAGGATCGCCACCAGCCAGCCGGCCGCTTTCGATCCGAACGTCGTCGGCACCGCCTGCGTGAGGAGCGTCCGTCCGGCCAACACGGTCGAGCGGTGCCTGTCCGCGAGCCGGGCACAGTCGGCCGCGACGGCCTTGGTCGACTCGAGCAACAGGCCGAGAACGTTGCGCGCGACGAGCATCGCGGCCGTGTCGAGGATGTCCTGGCTCGTCGCGCCCCAGTGGACGTACCGGCCGGCCTCGTCGCCCGCGGCGTCCGCCAGAGCGCGGGCGAGCGGCTCGACCGGGTTCCCGGCGGCTCGACCAGCCTCGGCCACTTCGACGGCATCGAAGCGATCTGCATCGCAGGCGTCGACGATCGCCGCCGCCGCGGCGGCTGGAATCACCCCGGCGCGGACCTCTGCCCGCGCGAGCGCCGCCTCGACGTCCAGTAGCGCCGTGAGCCAGGCCCGATCGGACACCGCGTCGCGGAACTCCTCCGGGACGAAGATCCGCTCGAACACGTCAGACCGCGAAGAAGACGGTCTCGCGGGACGGGATCCTCCGCGTTCGCCTGCTCTTCGTCCGGGAAGTACATCCGCGTCAGCACAGGCTTCAGGAGCCCACGTGCGAACGTCAGCACCATCAAGTGCGGTGCCTGGCCGTCGACGCTTCCAGGCTTGCGGGTGACGAAGGAGAAGCGGCCGCGCTCATCGCAGCCCGAGCGGCCCCACCCGAAATCGGGCCGATAGCGACCGTCCTCGTCCGCCTGCCAGATCTCGACCATCGCATCCGGCACCGGCTCGCCCGCGCCGTCGAGCACGCGGCCGCTGATCACGACGCCTTCGGGGACAACCGTGTTCGCGCTGGTCCCGAGCAGCCCGATCGAGAAGAACGGCCCGACCGTCTGTGACGGAGTCGTCACGTCAGGTCTCCATTGGTGTCTCGCTGGGGCCGCCGAGCACGATGTCGAAGCGGTAGCCCAGGGCCCAGTCCGGTTCGGTCGTCTCGAGCTCGAACCGGCAGGTCAGCCGCTCGCGGGCGCGCAGGTCGCGGACCGACTGGAAGATCGGGTCGAATTCGACGAGCGGATCGCCGGGAAAGTACATCTGCGTCACGAGCCGGTTCGTGAAGGCCCGGCCGAAGACGGACAGGTGGATGTGTGCGGGCCGCCACGCATTCGGATGGTTGCGCCAGGGATAGGCGCCCGGCTTCACGGTGACGAAGCGATAGTGGCCGGAATCGTCGGTCAGGCACCGCCCCGCGCCGGTGAAGTTGGGGTCGAGCGGAGCAGGATGCCGGTCGATGTCGTGGTGGTAGCGGCCGCCCGCGTTCGCCTGCCAGATCTCGATCAGGGCCGACGGCACCGGTCTCCCCGACGAGTCGAGCACTCGGCCGCTGACGATGATGCGCTCCCCGAGCGGGTCGCCGTCGTGCTGTCGGGTCAGGTCGTGGTCGAGCTCACCGACGGACTCGTGGCCGAACACGGGGCCGGTCAGCTCCGAGAGCGTGTGGGGAAGCAGCAGGAGCGGGCGTTTCGGTCCACGGAGGCGGGTCGACCGGTAGTCGGGGTAGATGTACGGCGGGTTCGGGCCCTCGCCGTCGGCGATGCTCTGGAGGATCGGCACGGCGCGGCTCATCGGGCGACAGTGTCCCCGTTCGGGGGCTTCAGTGCCCGTAGTGCAGCGAGCTCGTCCCGGTTGGGGGGCTTTCCCTGCCGAGGATCGTCGCTCACGCGCAGATCCCAGCCGGTCGCGCCGCGGGCCTCGTCCGCGGTGACTCCCGGATGGAGCTCGGTGAGCATCAACTCGCCTCGGTCGGCCGGCTCCAGCACGCCGAGGTCGGTGACGACGCACGTCACGCCCTTTCCCGGAGTCGTGAGAAAGTCCAGTTTCTCGACGAAGGCTCGCGACTCGTGCCTCAGCATCACGAACGTCTCGCGGCAACCCGCCGCGATCTCCGGAGCCCCGCCGGCTCCGGGCAGCCGAACTCGGGGGCTTTCGTAGCTGCCGATGACCGTGCTGTTCAGGTTCCCGTGGCGATCGATCTGGGCGGCGCTGAGGAACCCGATGTCGATCCAGCCGCCCTGAAGCCAGTAACCGAAGATCTCGGGCACCGAGACCACCGCATCCGCCGTCTCCGCGAGCTCGCCGTCTCCGATCGAGAGCGGCAGATGCGTCGGTTTGGCGCCGATCGTCCCGCTTTCGTAGACGAGCACGCAATTAGGCGCATGAGTCGCGCGCGCGAGGTTCGCCGCCTGGCTCGGCAGCCCGATCCCGACGAAGCAGACCATGCCGTTGCGAAGCCGGCGTGCCGCTGCGACGGCCATCATCTCGTCACCGGTGTAGGCCGCCGCTTCGACCTGCGTCATACCGGCAACGGCTCCCGCTCGAGAACATGCCGGGCCATCCAGTTCCGGAAGCGCTCGCGATCCCGGCTGATCTCGTCCCAGCGCTCGTAGAAACCATTGTCCCGGCCGTAATAGCCGTGGGCGTACGAGGGATGTGCGCCTCGGGGGGCCACCGCGACCGCGGTCACCGTCCACGATGGAAGAAAGACCGCGTTCGGTCGGGGCTCCAGCCGAGACACCACCTCTTCGACGGTGACGATCGACCTGCGCGACGCGAGGACGACCTCCTTCTGGACGCCCGGGATTCCCCAGAGCAGGACGTTGCCCTCCCGATCGGCCTGCTGCGCGTGCACGAGTCCGACCTCCGGGCGGATCGCCGGTACGGCTGCGAGCTGCTCACCGGTGAAGGGGCATCTGATCCGGGCCACCCTCGTACGGGCAGCGAGATCGTTTCCTTCATACCCGCGCACGACCCCGAAGGGGAGCTTGGCGGCGCCGGCCGCATACGCCGCCGCCATCCCAGCGTGCGAATGCTCCTCGAGCTTGAGCGGCTCGGGCCATCCGTGCTCGACGGCGTCGCGCAACCGGTGCAGCGAGCCGACGCCCGGGTTGCCGCCCCACGAGAACACGAGCTTGCGCGCGCAGCCCATGCCGATCAGCTGGTCGTAGACGATGTCCGGGGTCATGCGGACGAGCGTCAGGTCGCGCCGGCCCTGCCTGATCAGCTCGTGGCCCGCCGCATAGGGGATGAGATGCGTGAAGCCCTCGAGCGCGACGGCATCCCCGTCGCGGACGAGCTCCTCGACCGCCTCCGCGACCGAAACGATCTCAGCCACGCCTCACCCCTAGAACGGGAACGGGTGCGTGCCGCTCCGGACCGTCACCCAGTGGAGATCGGTGAACTCGTCGATCGCAGCCGCTCCGCCGAACCGTCCGTAGCCGCTGCCCTTGACGCCTCCGAAGGGCATCTGTGGCTCGTCTGCCACCGGTTGGTCATTGACGTGCACGATCCCGGACTCGATCTGCTGCGCGAGGGAGAGCCCGCGGTCGGGATCGGAGGTGATGATCCCGGCCGACAGCCCGTAGGTGGTCGCATTGGCGCGCGCGACTGCCTCGTCCGCGTCGCCCACGACCTCGATCGCCGCCACCGGCCCGAAGGTCTCGGCGCTCGTGAACTCGTCCGGAGCATCGGCGAGCAGCGTCGCGCCGTAGACCGGGCCCTCGGCTTCGCCGCCGACAAGCACTTTGGCGCCCTTGGCGACGGCGTCGTCCACGCGGCTCTTGACCGTGGCCACGGCTTCGTCGGTGATCAGCGGGCCGATGATCGTGTCCGGCTCCTTGGGGTCGCCCGCCTTCAGTGTCCGCGTCTTTTCGACCAGGCGCTCGACGAAATCGTCCGCGATCGGCTGCTCGACGATGATCCGGCGCGCGGACATGCAGATCTGGCCCTGGTGCAAGAACGAGCCGAACGCGGCCGCGTTGACGGCCGACTCGAGGTCGGCGTCCGCGAGGATGATCAGTGGGTTCGAGCCCCCGAGCTCGAGCAGGACGCGCTTTAGGTTCCGGCCAGCGGCTTCCGCGAGCGTGCGACCCGTCTCCGTAGAGCCGGTGAAGTTGATCACGCGTACGTCCGGGTTTTCGACGAGCTCGTCGCCGATCGGCCCTGCCTCGCCGGGCGCGTGAGTCACGATGTTCAGGACGCCGTCGGGCAACCCGGCTTCGGAGAAGATGTCGCCCCAGAGGAGCCCCCCCACGTACGGAGAATGCTCCGACGGCTTGAGGACGACCGTGTTGCCGAGGGCGATCGGCGACGCGAACGAGCGCGCGGAGAGAATGAGCGCTGCGTTCCATGGAGCGATGGCGCCTACGACACCGACGGGCCGGCGAATGCCCATCGCGAAGGCGCCGGTGTCGGACGGGATGATCTCGCCCAGCGGCCGGTACGCGAGCGCGGCGGCTTGGCGGAAAAGGCCTGCGACGAACTGGAGCTGGAACATCGAGAAGCCGAAGGTCGATCCCGTCTCGCGCGTCAGCCAGGAAGCGACGTCGTCCGATCCGGCTTCCAAGCGGTCGGCCGCCTGCAGAAAGACTCGCTGACGTTCTGCGGGCGGCGACTGGGCCCAACCCCGGGAGGCCTGCGCTGCGGCGTGGATTGCGCGCTTTGCGTCCTCCCGCGAGCCGGCGGGCACGGTGGCGACGACCTCACCGGTGAACGGATCGTGGTCGTCGAAGGTCTTGCCTCCCGACGCTTCGGTCCACTGGCCGCCGATGTGCAGGCCGCGGACGGTTTCAGCTGCGGTGACGGTCATCTCGCATTCCTCCCTTGCCGACCGATGTTCGGCATAAGAACAACCATCCGTCTATCGCACCGGCCACTCTTCCAGCAGTGCGGCCCTTCGTCAAGCGCCACCTCAGCCGTTCTTCGCCGCGCCGGCCGCGTGGAGGTCGGACTCGATCGCCTCGGCCGTTTTCAGGAGCTTCGGCACGACTTCCCTGCGGAGCGTCGGCATCGTCATCCGTGTCGCATGCACCGAGACGTTCATCGCCGCTGAGGCTCGTCCCTGGGCGTCGCGGATCGGGACGGCCGCCGAGCGAACGCCCTCCTCGAGCTCCTGATCGACGGCGGCCCACCCGGCGGTGCGGACCTGCTCGATGCGCTTTCGGAGGGCTTCGCGGTCGGGGACCGTCGTCGACGTCAGCGCCTCGATCTCGACGCGATCGAGACGCTCGTCGAGGTCGTCAGCGTCGAGGCCCGCGAACAGGACGCGGCCCATCGAGGTCGCGTACGCCGGCAGGCGCGTCCCAACGGCGATCGTGATCGTCATGATCCTCTGTGTCGGCACACGCGCGACGTAGACGATGTCGAGATCGTCAAGGACGGCGATCGACGATGACTCGTTCACCTGGCCGACGAGGGCCTCCATGTGCGGTTGAGCTACCTCGGGCAGGCTGAGGACGGACAGGTAGGCGTACCCGAGCTCGAGTATGCGCGGCCGCAGCGAGAAGATGTTGCCGTCCTGGCGCACGTAGCCGAGCCTGACGAGGGTGAGCAGAAAGCGGCGCGCCGCTGCGCGAGTGAGGCCGGTCGCGCGCGCCACGTCGCTCAGCCGCAGCTCCGGAGATACCGCGCCGAAGCTCTTGATCACGGCCAGCCCTCGCTCGAGCGACTGGACGTAGTCCGGGTTGCGCTGCCCCGCCCCATCCAGCATGTGAACGGATGTTCTCATACCGAACTTCGGACTGCGCGATACTCCCGCGCCGTGGCCACGGTTCGGGACTCGACCTTCGACGTGCTTCGCGCTCGAGGACTGACGACGATCTTCGGGAATCCGGGCTCGACCGAGGTGCCGTTCCTCGCCGGGCTGCCGGAGGACCTCAGGTTTGTGCTCGCGCTACATGAGGGATCCGCGGTCGGAATGGCCACCGGCTGGGCGATCGGCCGCGGCCGGCCAGCCTTCGTGCTCCTGCACACGACCGCAGGTCTGGGCAACGCCGTCGGCGCGCTGGCGACGGCACGCGTCAACCGGGCTCCACTCGTCGCCCTCGTCGGCCAGCAGGATCGGCGCCACCTCTCGTTCGAGCCGTTCCTCGCGGGACGGCTTGCTGGGCTGGCGGGCGAGTACCCGGTCTGGGTTGACCAGCCCGTGGCTGCTCATGACGTGCCGGGGTCGATCGCGCGTGCGGCACACGAGGCAGAGACGCACCGCGGACCTGCGATCGTGATCGTGCCGATGGATGACTGGGCAGCGGCGGCGTTGGACGACCGGGAAGACGCCGCGCCCGCGCGCGTCGTACGGGCTGCTTCTGTGGCCGCCCCCGCAATCGACGAGCTGGTCTCGTTCTTGGCCGATGCACGATCACCGGCCATCGTCGTCGGCGCGGGAGCCGACGATCCCGAGACCTGGGCCGCGCTGGCCGGTGTCGCCGAGCGCCTGGTCGCGCCGGTCTATCAGGAGTCGTTCGGCGCCAGGGCGGGGTTCCCGCAGGATCACCGACTCTACGGGGGCGTCCTGCCCGCTGACCGACCGCGGTTGCGCGAGAAGCTCGCGCCGCACGACGCGCTGATCGTCGTGGGGGCGCCGGTCTTCCGGCAGTCGCCGTTTGCGCCCGGCCGCCTCACCGAGCCCGGCACGCGGATCGCCGTCGTCGGCGACAACCCGGACGAGGTGCACCGCAGCCCGGCGGAACTCGCCGTCCTCGGCCCGCCAGAGCCGATCTGCCGGGAGCTCGCCGAGCATCTGCCCCAGCGGGAAGGCGAGCCGCCCGAGCAGTTCCGGCCGCCGCCCGCTCCGGCGCCGCCCCATGCGGGACAGCCGCTGCAGGCGGGTCACGTGCTCTCGGCTCTCGCCGAGCGGCTTGCACCGGAGACGGTCCTCGTGGAGGAGGCGCCCGTCGATCGTCCCGAGCTCCACGAACGTCTCCTCGCACACAAGCCGCTCGGCTTCCTCAGTGCCGCGATGGGCGGCCTCGGCTTCGCGCTGGCCGGCGCGACGGGCGTCCGCATGGCACTGCCCGACCGACCGGTCGTCGCCGTCGTCGGCGACGGATCGGCCATGTACGGGATCCAGGCGCTCTGGAGCGCGTCCCACTACCGCGTCGGCGTGCTGTTCGTGATCCTCTCGAACGGCGGCTACGCGATCATGGACCGCCTCGTCGAACGCCACGATGCGAAGGCGCCCTGGCCCTCCTTCTCGGTGGACATCGCGGCGATCGGCCGCGCCCAGGGCTGCCGTTCGCGCAGCATCGCCACATACGACGAGCTCGTCGCCGCGCTCGACGAAGTCATGCCGGAGCTCGCCACGTCCGAGGAGCCCTTGCTCCTGGACGTGGCGATCGCTCCGACCGAGAGGTTCAGGCCCTGACCGCTAGGAGACCGTGAAGCGTCTTTTCACGCCGGGCCTCCCGTCGGACCAGTACCGGTACGTGCCCTTGCGCAGGGTGAGGGTCCACGTCGCCCGCCCTCGGCCCTTGAGCGGTGTGCTCTTGGTCACGCCAGGGCCCTTCAGCCGGAAGTTCTGGGTCTTCGACGTGTCCGTGACGACGAACGTGTACGGGCCGACGTTGAGCTTCGTCACTCCCTTCCCGTCGAGTGCCAGGAGGACGCGTCGGTTCGTGGCCGTCCCCTGGAGGACGAGGCCGCTCGCGATGCTGTTCGGCACGAGCTTCTTCATGTCCGGCAGCTTCGTGATCACGCCGTACTTCTTCGCGTAGCCGGCGAGCTTCACCAGCTTGCTGCGGTCGACAAGCGGGCTCCAGATTGGCAGCCGCACGTTCTGGGTGCCCGGCGGGAGCATGTCGCGGATCTCCTGCGGGTGCGACTGCGCGTAGCCGAGCGACTTGTTGATCGCGATGCGGAACTTCTTGTAGAGCGCGGGATTCTGCGTCTTCCAGGCCGTCCGCGCCGCATAGCCGCCAATCGGCCAGTAGCGCCCGAGCACCGGCCCCGGCGCCATGACGATCCGGTCGTTGTCGAGGTTCAGCCCCTGCGAGAGGAAGGGCTCGGGGACCCAGATCGCGTCCACCTGGCCGTT
This sequence comes from Actinomycetota bacterium, assembly GCA_005883245.1. GTDB lineage: Bacteria > Actinomycetota > Thermoleophilia > Gaiellales > Gaiellaceae > VAXT01. Next base: position 13,161 of record VAXT01000087.1, read on the forward strand.
GTTGAGGGCCGTCCGCATCTGGGGGAACGGCAGAGCCGTCAGGCGGAAGGCGTCGGGCTTGATGCCCTTCTTCTCCATCGCCGCCTTGATCATCACCTCGCCGACGCCCTTCAGCGCGTTGACGGCGATCGCCTTCCCGCGGAGATCGGCCGGCGTGCGGATCGAGCTCGAGCCTTTCACGAGGATGTTCTGCCAGTTGTCCGCCGCCGACGTCCCCTCGACCTCGCTCGCCGAGGCTAGCGTGAGCGGGATGCCGCTTGTAACCGCGATGTACATCGGGACAAACCCGAGGTAGCCGATGTCCCCGTTGCCGTTCGCGAGCGCGAGGACGACATCGTTGCCGCTCTGGAGCGTCGTCTTCTTGATCTCGATCCCCTGCTGGGCGAAGAAGCCCTTCTTGATGCCGAGATCGAGCGGGTAGCCGTTCGCGATCGGCAGAGTGACGACCCGGACCTCCGTCGCATGGGCTCGGCCGGGCGAGCTGGTCGCTGCCCCGCCGAACAGAGCGAGCGCGGCTAGTGCGCCGACCGCAGTGGCGATTCCGAGCCGCGCGAGCGCCCGGCCCTTCTCCGTGGTCATGGTCGATCTCCTTTCGTTGCCGTTTTCAGAGTCGCCGCGAGCTCTTCGCCCGACTCCACCTGCTCCCGATTGATCAGGCGATACACATGCCCTCGGAGATGCGCGAAGTCCGGGAGCTCCTTCGTCGCGATCTGGTCGCGGGGGAATGGGAGGTCGACATCGATGCTCGCTTTCACCTCGGTCGGGCCGTGTGTGAGTACGATCACCCGGTCCGATAGATAGACGGACTCGTCGATGTCGTGCGTGACGAAGAGGATCGTGATCGCAAACTCCTCACGGACGCGCAGGATCAGATCCTCGAGATCGCCTCGGGTCTGTGCATCCACCGAGGCAAATGGCTCGTCCATGAGCAGGATCGCCGGCTGGTAGGCGAGTGCACGCGCGATCGCGACCCGCTGCTGCATCCCGCCGGAGAGCTGCCACGGGTAGCGGTCGATGAACGGTGTCAAGCCGACCGCCTCGAGCGCCTCCTCGACGAGCGCGTTCCGCTTCTGTCTCGTCAGCTTCTTGTGACGGAGCGGGAGCAGGACGTTGTTGCGCACCGTCGACCACGGCATCAGCGATCGTCCGTACTCCTGGAAGACGAGCGCCATCTCCTCTGGGGGGCTAGTAACGCGGGTCCCGCGCAGGAGGATGTCTCCGTTGGTCGGGGCGAGCAGCCCGCCGACGCACTTGAGCAGCGTCGTCTTCCCGCAGCCCGACGGGCCGACGACGCAGACGAACTCGCGATCGTCGACAGCGAACGACACGTCGGCGATCGCGTGCGTGGCCGAGTCGCCGGAACCGTACGTCTTCGACACGTGCCGGATCTCGAGCAGGCGTCTGCCGACAGTGCTCACTGCGCCGCCGCCGCCCGCCAGCCGCGGTGCCACGCGAGGACGCGGCGCTCGACGAGGATCAAGAGGACGTTCAACAGATAGCCGAGGACGCCGATCAGCACGATCGCCGCCCACATCGGAGCCAGCTGAAACGTGTTCTTCGAGATGAGGAGGACGTAGCCGACTCCGCTCGTGCTGGAGAAGTACTCGGTCAAGACCATCATGATCACGGCGAGGGAGAGGCTCGTCCTCATGCCCGCGAAGATCTGCGGCAGCGCGGCCGGAAGCACGACGCGGCGGATCCGCTCGAATCCCCCGACGCCGTACGAGCGGGTCGTTTCGATCAACGTCGGATCGATTCCGCGCACTCCGTCGATCGTGTTCAAGAGGATCGGGAACAGGCAGAAGAACGCGATGAACGAGATCTTCTGCCGGTCGCCGATCGAGTGGAGGAGCAGGATCGAGATCGGGAGCAGCGCCGGGGGTGGCATGGCGCGCCACCACTCGATGTGGGGCATCGCCAGCAGCCGGCCCCAGCGCGACAGCCCGAGCGGTATGCCGATGATCAGCCCGATGATCACCGCCAGCGTGAACCCGGCTCCGATGCGAATCAGGCTCGGAACGACGTGGAGGTGGAACTGCGAGAAAAGCCACATCTCCTTGAACTGGACGAGGATCGTCGACAGCCGCGGGAACAGCGGATCGTTGGCATGGACGGTCCACGCCTGCCAGGCGGCGAGGATCAGCAACGGAACGGCGATCTCGGCCGCGATCGCGGCCACCCGGTAAGTCCTGCTCCTCACGCGCTACTGGGCCGTTGGGACGGGTGCCAGCGCAGCGCGCGGCGCTCGATCGTGGAGAAGACGACATAGATCGCGAGCCCGAGGAAGCCCGTTGCAACGGCGAGCGCATAGACCTGGTTCGTCAGGCCGAACGACTCGGCGACGTTCATGATTTGGCCGAGCCCCGGGATACCCATGAACAGCTCGGCGGTGAACGCCAGGATCAAGGCGACCGCGGAGGCGATCCGGAGACCTGTTGCGATGTACGGGACCGAGCTCGGCAGGGTCACGCGGTACAGGCGCTCGAGAGGACCGACGCCGAATGACCGTGCCGTGTCGATCGCGACCGGGTCCACGTCGCGCACGCCGTACATCGTCTGGATCAGCAGCGGCCAGAACGCGCCGAAGGCGGCGAGGAAGATCTCGCTCCTGATGTTCGTACCGAGCGTCAGGAAGAGCAGCGGAATCAACGCCGCCGACGGAATCGGCCGCAGGAATTCGATCGGAACCCTGAACGCCCTTCCGGCGAAATCGCTCGAGCCGAGCAGGATGCCGATCGGGACGGCGAGCACGGTGGCCAGGCCGAGGCCGAGGGCCCAGCCCCGCACGGTTCGCCCGAGCGCGGCCCAGAACTCCTGCGTCTGCATCATCGACCACAGCTCGCGAAACGTCGTCGTCATTGCAGGCAGGTCCTGCTCTGAGATCACTCCGAACCTGGAGACGGCCTGCCACAGCGCGAGGAACGCGGCAATCGAAGCTGCCGCCGCAACGCCCGGCGTCAGGCGCGTAACGATCCCTCCGCCTGGTGCGGACACACGGTAGTCCTAACACGTTTTGAGCGATGATGTGCGCACACCGAGCCGTTGTTCGCATTGAGAACAAGAGCCTGATGGCCGGATACTCGCCGTTCGGTGTCCATCTCGTCAGAAGCGCCCGCTGCGAAGCGCCAAGGAGGTGTTCCGGATGCTCTCAGGGGAGCTCGGCACTCGGATCTGCGCTTGCGGTTTCGTCCCGAAGCGGACCGTCCGATGGCGCTTCGCCGCTAGATCGCTCTGAGCTCGTACCTTTCGGGGTCGAGCGCAAGGGGAGTCGACGTGGTCGTTGAACTTCCAAGATGTGCCCGAGAGCGTCCTCAGGCCCGGAAGGAAGACGTCCTTCGTCGAGCGCCGGATCCGGAGGATCGTCAACGCGCGCTCCGTGACCATCGGCCTCGCCGCGACGTTCGTCGGCCTGGCGCTGATCGGAGGCGTGATCATCCGCTTCGTCGACCACCAGAACTTCCCGTCGGTCGGGCTCGGCATCTGGTGGGCACTCCAGACGGTGACCACGGTCGGCTACGGGGACGTCGTGCCGGCGACGACTGCCGGCCGGACGATCGGAGGCCTCGAGATGGTGCTCGGGATCGCGTTCATCTCGTTCGTCACGGCAGGAGTGACGAGCAGCCTCGTCCAGCGGGCCGCGAGAGCAGAAAGTGAGGCCGACCGCGTCCACCGTGAGGAGATCGCAGAGCGGATCGTCGACCAGTTGGCCGAGCTCGGCAAGCGTCTCGATGCGGTCGATTCGAAGCTCGCCCGCTAGATCCGAAGAATGCCGGCCGTCCGAGATTGATTTTCCGCTATTAGGGTGCTAAGAACCCTCGGTTACGCATAACTGGCCATTGGGCTCGTCGGCGGTCGAGACGCTGCGGGCTGGAGGGGAGAAGGGGTATGAAACGAAGGCAGATCGTCTCGGCCTGGGTCGTCGCGCTGATTGCGATTGGCGTAGCCGCGGTCGTGCTGGCGGTTCCGGGCCATCATTCGACCAAGGCCACGGCACCGTCGTCCGCCGCCGCGTACATGCCGGAGCCCGGCAACGGCGAAGGCGAGCAGTTCGGCGCCATGGACACGTACTGGAACGACCGGTTGACCTACCCGACCGGTCACTTCAACCCGGCCTGGCTGCGCGCCGCGAAGGCACAGGACGCGCGCATCGCGAGCCGTCGGCCGCGCGTCGGTCAGTCGGGAGCTTCCTGGACGAGCCTCGGCCCGAGGCCCGAGCGAATGACCGGCTGCACGAATTGCTACGACTACGGCTTCACCGAGGGCCGGATCAACGCGATGGTCGTCGATCCGACGACGACGACGCAGGGCTCGATCGTCGCCTACGCGGCCACGGTCGGCGGCGGGGTCTGGAAGACGACCAACTGCTGTAGCAACTCGACCAGCTGGAGCGTCACGACGGACGATCCCCTCATCTCCACGCTCGCGATCGACACGCTGTCGATCGACCCGCAGAGCCACAACACGGTCTTCGCGGGCACGGGCGACCTCAACTACGGCTCATTCTCGATGGGCAGCCAGGGCATCCTCAAGTCGGCCGAGTTCCCGTAGTACGACGCCGTCGGGAAGGTGCGCGTCGACCCGAACAACAGCAGCAAGGTCGTCGCCGGCACGAAGAAGGGCGTCTTCGTCTCCTACAACGGAGGCACCGACTGGACGGGCCCGTGCACGACGAACGGCTTCAACACTCAGCGCCAGGACATCACCGGGCTCGAGCTCTCGAACATGGGTGGTGGCGTCACGCGCATCATCGCCGCGGTCGGCGTTCGCGGCTTTGCGACCGCCGTTCAGTACGACCTCGGGAGCAACGGGGCAAACGGGCTCTACAGCGCCAGCATGCCGTCCAGCGGCTGCCCGACCTTCACCTCGATCGCGTCGAACGCGAACGGCTTCGTCTACGGCAACGCGATCACGGGGAGCCCGTACACGACCGGAGCGGCGATGAACGCGGGCAGCGGCACCGCGTACGCGAGCCCGACCACGGGCGACCAGCTCGGGCGGATCGACATCGCGGTTGCCCCGAGCAACCCCAACGTGATCTATGCACAGGTGCAGTCGATCGCGCCCAACACCGGAGGCTGCGGCGGCGCGGCCGGCTGTCAGCTCGGCGTCTGGGCGACGAACAACGGCGGCAGCTCCTGGACGTTCATGGAGGGCTCGCAAGGCCCGGCGCTCGACAACGACCCGTGCGGCTTCGACTACCCGCAGAACTGGTACGACCAGGGGCTCGCGGTCGACCCGAACAACCCGGACCGCGTCTTCATCGACACCTACGACGTCTGGTTCGGGACGCGCACCGGAAACACGCTCACCGACCTGACCTGCGGCTACAACGGCACGAGCGGCCACGTCGTCCACGTCGACCAGCACGCGCTCGCCTTCGTGCCGGGCTCGTCGAGCATCCTCCTGATCGGGAGCGACGGCGGCGCCTTCTCGACGTCGAACGCGGACATCGCGGGGACGGGGACACCGACGTTCGTGAACATGGACACCGGCCTGAACACGATCGAGTTCTACTCCGGCGACATCAGCGGCCACTTCGCGACCGCGCCGAACACCTCCGCAGCCGGCGGTGCGCAGGACAACGCGCCGAGCGTCGCGGGGTGGACCGGCTCCCCGAACGGCCCGGTGCAGTGGCAGATGACCGTGGGCGGTGACGG
>VAXT01000201.1 GCA_005883245.1 Actinomycetota bacterium
CTCCGACTGCCTGAACACGGTCGAGATCGAGCCGGCGAACTTCGCGTTCGTCACGCTCTCCGGGACGCCTCATGCCCCGCCGAGCCCGCTCTTGGCGACCGAGGACACCTTCACACCGCACTCGTCCTCGGATCTGTTCATGAACGGAGGCGATCGGTTGCGGGTCGACATCCACGACACGTCGGCCGGGCTGGTCAGCGTCATCCACGACCTCACGAGCGGCCAGGTCGGGTCGATGACCGCGAGCGTCGCGAACGGGTTCGCCCAGATCAACTACGAGCCGAACCCGGCGAGCTGCTCGCAGAGCCCGTATGCGTTCCATCCGATGTACTCGACGTCGAGCGAGCACACGCGGGTCCCGTGGGCTGCGCACTCGTACAACGTGGCCTTCTCGGACGAGATCGGTCACTTCCAGTACTGCGCGAACGTGCCCGACGAAGGGGGCGCATGCGCCGACCCGGGAGCGGACGACGACGACACCGCCGGCTTCAGCGCGGCGTTCTCGCTCCTCGTGCCGGTCGGAGGCTGTCTCGCGACGAACACGGGCTTCGACGGGACGAGCTACCTGAACGACTGGCCCGGAACGAACCCGAACCGCGGGCAGGACGCCAAGTACCACCCGCGCTCCGTCGAGTTCACGAGCCCGCTCTTCAACGGGACACAGAACTTCTCACGTGTGGCCTTCGAAGCCGATCTGCCGCGGATCGAGGCGGCCGACTTCGGAGGCAACTGCAACCGGTCGACGGGGGAGAACTGCGTGAACCCGTCGCCGGGCGCCGAGTTCTATCCCATCTACACCACCGCCCAGCACGGCAACAACTGCGTCTGGCATCTGGGCGGCCCGTACCTGCAGAACACCACGAACACATTCGGCGGGAACTCGACCGCCGAGTTCGGCCCGCTCCTGCAGAGCAACTACCCGGGCAACAACTTCATGCCCGTGTTCCGGTACAACAACTTCCGGCAGATCCTGGGCACCAATCCCTGCCGAACGTAGGACCGGAACGATCGATGGAAGGGGGCGTCCTACCGGGCGACCCTTCTTTTCGCGCGCTCTACGCCCTGGCGCCTGAGGCATCGCTTGCGATGCCGACCATGAAAGGCGATGCCGGCTTTGCCGGCGTCGCCGATCTTCTTGCGGGAGCGCTGCGGCAGCTAGGCCGCGGCGCCTGAGGCATCGCTTGCGATGCCGACCATGAAAAGGCGATGCCGGCTTTGCCGGCGTCGCCGATCTTCTTGCGGAAGCGCTTCGGCCGCTAGGCCGCAGCGCGACGCAACGGTCGTTCGTCGAGGACCCGCCGGCAGGAGGAGCACATCTTGCGCTCGACCTCGTACGGAACCCCGCCGCGCTGACCCAGCACGTGGGTCGTGACCGTCTTGTGGCGATGTTCTTTCGTGGATCTCATTCGGGCCACTGCCGTTCAGGTTAGAGAGGGCATCGGGTGTTGAGTGCCTCTCACGTTCGAGACGAAACCTCTGTCAGTTTGTTGGCGCGAAGAAGTTAGAAGTTGGTGAAAGGCGGTAAGGTGGTCCCATGGCCTCCCAGGCGAACAAGGACCTCTTGACCAGGCTGGCCGATCGCGGAGAGCAGGTCGTCGGGCGGATCACGGACCTCCCGGGCGCGAAGACGATCATGGACACGACGACGTCGCTTGGGAAGCGGCTCGACGAGGTGCAAAAGCGTCTGCGCAGCATCGACCCGCTCGAGAAGCGGGTGACGGTGCTCGAGAAGCGGCTCGACAAGCTCGAGGGCAAGGGCACAACCAAGCGCGCGCCCGCGAAGCGAACGACCAGGACCGCGTCGAAGACGACGAAGAAGTCGACCGCGCGCAAGCCCCCCGCTTCGCCCTAGGGCACGCGGAGGCGCAGGGCCCGCGGAACGATCTCGAAGGTCGCCGGCGTAGTGCCCGGCTGCTCGCCGTCGAGCTCGACCGGGAGCGGAATCGGCGCCTCGATCGAGACGTTCGCGCCGCGTAGGAGCTCCGCCTTGGGGTGGGGCAGGTGTGTGCCGCGGTAGATCTTCGGGAGCGTCAGCATGAGGTCGCGCTTCGTGACGTCTCCGATCAGGAGCACGTCGAAGAGACCGTCGTCCGGCTCCGCCTCGGGTGTGATCTTCATCCCGCCGGCGAGGAAGCGCCCGTTGGCGACGATCACGTCGTACATCGGCCCGCTCCGCTCCGCCTCGTCGACCGTGACCGTGAGCTGCACGTTCTTCCAGCGAACGAAGACGGCGACCGTGCTCCACGCGTACGAGGCCCTGCCGCCGAGCGCCTTCCCCGTCTCGTTCACGCGCTTGGCGACGGCGCCGCTCATGCCTGCGCTCGCGATGTTCGCGAACCACCGGCTCGCCTCGGGGCCGGCCCACGTGCGGTAGGTGGCGCGCCCGACGTCGATCTGGCGCGTCGTCGACCCGCGTGCGACGGCGAGCGCCCCGTCGACCGAGCGCGGAATGTCGAATGTCCGGACGAAGTCGCCGCCGGTGCCGCGGTGCACGATCGCCAACTCGACGCCGTCGATGCCCGCGATCCCGTTCACGACCTCGTTCACCGTGCCGTCCCCGCCGACCGCGACGATCAGGCGCGCGCCTCCCGCTGCAGCATCGTGCGCCAGCTCCGCGAGGTGCTCCGGGCGCTCGGAGAGGAACGCGTCGCCGGTCAGGCCCAGGTCTGCAGCGCGGCGGGCGATCTCGAGCCAGCGCTTCCCAGTCGCGCCCCCGTCGGACGCGGGATTGACGAGAAACGCGGTTGTACCGGAGGCATCGCTTGCGGTGCCGTCCTCAGGAGGCACGGGCTTTGCTCGTGCCTCCGTCGGAACTGACCAGTCGACACACTTGAGCGAAAACCGAAAACGCCCTCAGTCCCCGGTGACCGTCGTCAGCGCGACCCGCGTCATCCGGTCGACGGCCGCCTGGAGGTCCTCGTCGGAGATCCGCGTGAACTCGCCGCCGACGACGATGTCGCTGACCGTCAGCAGGCAGCCCGCCTGCACCTTGCGCAGCGCTCCGAGCGTGAAGAGCACCGCGGCCTCCATCTCGACCGCGAGCACGCCGCGTGACGACCAGCGCTCGTGCCGGCCG
>VAXT01000196.1 GCA_005883245.1 Actinomycetota bacterium
TCCGTCACCTCCTCGTCAGGGACGTGGCGTACGGCCAGATTCCGCGTGCCCGCCGGGCCGAGAAGCATCGCCTCGCAGGAGACTGGATCGAGCGGCTCGGGCGGTCCGAGGATCACGCCGAGATGCTCGCGCACCACTACTCGAGCGCGCTCGAGCTGGCGCGCGCGGCGGGCGCCGACACGACGCTGTTCGAGGAGCCTGCAAGGCGAGCCCTCCGAGAAGCAGGCGACCGCGCCTACGCGTTATCCGCGTACCAGAGCGCGCGCACGTACTATGCCGCGGCTCTCGAGGCCTGGCCGGAGGACCAACCGCGCGATCCCGACCTCCTCATCCGTTACGGACGCGTCCTCAACAGCGTCGAGATCGGCAGCGCGCCCGAGCTGCTCCAGGAGGCGGTCGAAATCTCGCGTGCCGCAGGCGACATGGGTCGCGCGGCCGAGGCCGAGACGCTCATGTGCGAGATGTACTGGCTGCTCGGCCGCCGGGACGAAGCGTTCGAGCATATGCGGGCCGCCGAAGCGTTGGTGGCGGACGCGCCCGTCACGTATTCGAAGGCATACGTGATGGCGAACGTTTCTCGGTTCTGGATGCTCGCCGGCGACAGTGAGCGAGCGATCCCGTCCGGTCGAGAGGCTCTGGCTATGGCCGAACAGCTCGGCCTCGAGGAGCTTCGGGCTCACGCGCTCGACAACATCGGGATCAGCCGAGTCCAGCTCGGCGACCGAGGCGGATTGGAGGACCTGGAGCGAAGCATCGAGATCGCAGATGCGATCAACTCCGTGGAAAGCGCGCGCTCGTACGGCAACCTAGCCTCCGGGCTCGCCGATCTCGGCGTGCTCGAGCGCTCGTGGGCGATGGTCGCGGAAGCACGCGTCCGAGCCGAGCGCTTCGGCCTCGACGACTGGCTGCTCTGGCTGCGTGGCGAAAGCGCCTTCCCGCTCTACTACTCGGGCGCCTGGGACGAGTCGCTTCGGATCCTCGACGAGTTGATTGAGGGGTTCCTCGAGCACCCCTTCTGGATGGAAATGCCGTGCCGTCACCTCCGAGGCGAGATTCGTCTCGCCCGAGGCGACGACGCGGGTGCTCGCGAAGACGCCGAGCGGGCGCTCGAGCTCTCGCAGGCCGCAAAGGATCCTCAGGTGCTGTTTCCGTCGTTGTCATTCGCCGCGCGGACACTCGCGTCCTCGGACCTCGAGCGGGCCAGCAGATCCATCACCAAGCTCCTTGCCGAATGGGAGGCGCGCGGATGGCCGAGCGCGAGCGAGATGAGCTGGATGCCCGAAGCCGCGATCGTCGTGTCGCAAGCGGGCCTGGAGGCCGAGTTCCTGGACGCGGTGTCGCGGGCGCATGCTCATCCGTCCGTTTGGCGGCGCGCCGCGGTCGCCTCCGTGTCCGGCGATCCCGCCGGCGCCGCTCAGATCTATGCCAAGATCGGCTCCGGGCCGGACGAGGCGTACGCACGCCTTCGGGCCGCCGAGCTGTACCTCCGGGAGGGCCGGCGGGCCGAGGCCGACGTCGAGCTCCAGAAGGCGTTGGGATTCTGGCGCGCCGCCGGCGCGACTGCATACGTGCGCGAAGGCGAGGCGCTCCTCGCCGAGGCGAGCTAGCTAGACGTCGCGCGCGAAGTGGAACGACGTAATCTCGAGCCCCGTGTTGAAGTAGAGGCGGTGCGCGTCGGTGCGAGTCGGGCCGACGCCCGAGTCGAGGTGGAGCTGATCGCAGCCGAGCCGCTCGGCCTCTTCGCCTAGCCAGTCGAGAAGCTGCCGGCCGTACCCGCGCCGCTGCGCCTCGGGAAGTGTGGAGAGATCGTCGACGTAGAGGAAGCGTCCCCACGCGAGCATGTGGCCGACGCGGAATCCGGCGACGGCGAGCGCGTACGCCGGTTCGTTCTCGAACACGCCCAGGAGGCGGTAGCCCTCCGCGCGTTGCACCTCGTCGACGCGCTCGACGAACGCGGCCTCTGCCAGGTAGTGCGGGCGTAGAGCCTGCATGGCGGGGAATGCGAGCGCCGTTTCCGGCGGGACGATCTCGCGAAGCTCAGCTGCCACAGCGGCGGAAGTGCACCGTCTGGCCGCCGCGCTCGGCCCAGTCCTCGACACCGCCCCCGAGCACAGGACGCGCCTCGACGCCCGCCGCGGTGAGGACGCTCGCGGCGATCGTCGCGCGCGAGCCCGTCGTGCAAATCGTGACCACCGGCTTCTGCTCGGCGCGGAGGTCGTCGGCGAAGGCGCGGACGAGGCGGTACGGCATGTGCCGCGTGCCGTCGATGTAGCCCTCGTCGCGCTCGGATTTCTCGCGTACGTCTAGGACTTCGACCTCGCCGTTGGCCAGCAGGCCCTCGAGGTCGTCGATCTCGAGCGGCTCGAGCGTCTCGCTCGTGTCGGCATGGGGGAGGTAGCCGCGCAGCTCGAACAGGCCGACCGAGCGCAGGCCCTGGGCCGCTGCCTCGGCCTCCTCGGCCGACGACGCGTAGATGGCGACCGGCTCGTCCGCGCCCAGTAGGAACGCGGACTTCGTCGCGAACGAGGAGCCCGCGAACGGGACGTTGAACGCGCCGTGGACGTGGCCGGCGAGGAACTCCCGCGGGCGGCGGACGTCGAGGACGGAGGCGCCGTCCGGCGAGTCGACCGTTCCGAGCGGCTCTTGCGCAGCGAGGAACGGCCCGCGGTTGAGCTCGACGATGTTCTCCATGTTCGGCGGGCGCGGCGTCGACGAGTTGGCGCGTTCCTGGACGAACTCGTCCCGGTCGATGTTGAGCGCGTGGTTGAAGCGCCGCTCGAAGCCGATCGTCGAGGACGCCTTCGAGCTCATCCCGGCTCCGCAGAGCGAGCCTGCGACGTGGCCGGGGTAGAGCTCGACGCCGTCCGGGAGCTCGAGCAGCTTCTGCAGGCTGCCGTAGAGCCCGGTCGCTCCTTCGATCGCCTCGCTCGCAAGATCGGGCCGCGCCGCGTCGCCGATCAGCAGCGAGTCGCCGGTGATGACGAGCCACGGCTCGTCCCCTCTGGAGCCGTCGACGACCAGGAAGCAGCAGTGCTCGGGCCGGTGGCCCGGTGTGTGGACGACGCGGATCTCGACCTCGCCGAGTGAGATCTCCTGACCGTCCACGAGCGGCTCGTGCGGGTACTCCGCGTTCGCGTCGGGATGGACGTGGACCGGAACGTCGTGCTCGAGCGCGAAGCGGCCGTGTCCGGAGACGTGGTCGGCGTGCGTGTGCGTCTCTAGGACGCCCGTGATCCGCACGTGCCGCTTCTTCGCCTCCTCGAGGACTCAGACCTCACCGCGCGGCGAATCGCTACGGATCCTCGAGACATGTCCGGTGCCAGGCACCCGAGATGTCCGAAAAGGACTAGAGAAGTCCGAGGTGGCGGGCGATCACCATCCGCTGGACTTCGTTCGTGCCCTCGCCGATCTCGAGGATCTTCTGGTCGCGGTACAGCCGCGCGATCGCAGACTCCTCGATGAAGCCGTAGCCGCCGTGGATCTGGAGCGCCTG
>VAXT01000197.1 GCA_005883245.1 Actinomycetota bacterium
GTCCTCGGAGCCGACGTCGCGGCCAAGATCAGCGGCCGCATCATCGAAGCCGCCGAGGGCAACCCGCTCTTCGTCGAGCAGCTGCTCTCGATGCTGATCGACGACGGCACGCTGCGGGAGGTCGACGGAAGCTGGGTGATGGAAGGCGACCTGAGCGACCTCGCCATCCCCGCCACGATCAACGCATTGCTGGCGACGAGGCTCGACCAGCTCACCCAGGAGCAGCGGGCCGCGATCGAGCCGGCTTCGGTGATCGGGCACGTCTTCGAGCATGCGGCGCTGAAGGTGCTCGTCGAGGGCTCGGTACGCGAAGAGCTCGACGCGCTCCTCTCAGGCCTCGTCGAGAAGCAGCTCATCAAGCACGAGCCGACGGTCGACGAAGGGCCGAAGTTCCGCTTCCACCACATCCTGATCCGCGACGCGGCCTACAACGGCATCCTCAAGCGCGCTCGAGCCACGCTTCACGAGCGCTTCGCGGACTGGGCCGAGCAGGTCAACCGGGAGCGCTCACGCGAGGTTGAGTACAACGAGCTGCTCGGATACCACCTCGAGCAGGCGCACGACTACCTCGAGGGGCTCGGTCCCCTCGACGCGCACGGACGGGAGCTCGGCGACCGGGCCGCGGGGCACCTCTCGTCGGCCGGCGAGCGAGCGTTCGCGCGTGCCGACATGCCCGCGGCCGCCAACCTGTTGCGGCGGGCCGTCACGCTCCTTGCCGACGAAGACCGCCGGCGCCTCGAGCTGCTCCCCGACCTCGGCGAGGCGTTGATGGAGACCGGTGAGTTCGCCTGGGCCGAGACGTTCCTCGACGACGCCGTCGAGACCGCTGCTGCGACCGGTGACGCCCGGCTCGAGGCGGGTGCGGTCCTGACGCGCCTGCTCGTGCGTCATCCGACCGCGGAGGACCTCGACGCCTGGCGCCAGGAGGTGGAGCGCGAGGCGAAGCGCGCCATCGAGAGGCTCGAGGGCGACGAGTCGGCCCACGCCGAGCTCGCCAAGGCCTGGCGGCTGCTCGGTTTCGTCCACGGGACGGTGCTTCGGTACGGCGAGGCAGCCGAGGCCGTGCAGCACGCGACAGAGCACGCGCGACTCGCCGGCGACACGAGGCAGGAAGCGAGGAGCGCATCGGCCTACACCCTTGCCGCGCTGCACGGGCCGACGCCGGTCCCGGAGGCGATCGCCCGCTCGGAACGACTGCTCGCGCAGGGCCTGGCCACGAGGCAGGCGGAGGGTCTCGTCCTATGCGTGCTGGCTCACCTCCGCGCGATGCAGGGTGACTTCGACGAGGCTCGGGAGCTCTACCTGCGGGCGCGCGCGCTGCTGGACGAGCTCGGCCTCGCCGTCGTCGCGGCCTGGACGTCCCTGGAGTCGAGCGCTGTCGAGATGCTCGCGGGAGAGCCGGCCCGTGCGGAGGAGCGGCTGCGTCCGGACTACGAGACCCTGACCGGCATGGGCGAGAAGTTCTTCCTGCCGCTCCTGACTGCTCTGCTCGCTCGCTCCGTCCTCGCTCAGGGACGCCCGCAAGAGGCTGCGGAGATCGCCGGAACGGCAACGGAGCTCGCGGCGGAGGACGACATCGAGCCGCAGGCCCTCTCACGGGGCGTCCGCGCGAGGATCCTCGCGTCGGAGGGCAAGCTCGACGAGGCCGAGCGCCTCGCCCGCGAAGCGGTCGAGCTGATGCGCACGACGGACGCCCCCGTCAAGCAAGGGGACGCGCTCATGGATCTCGCCGAGGTACTCGTCAAGAGCGGCCAGACGCGCGCCGCCCAGGCCGTCATCGAGGAGTCGAGGAAGCTCTACGAGAGCAAGCAGAGCACTGTCGCCCGCGCGCGTGCGGAGGCGCTCCTCGCGGAGCTGGAGCCCACGGGGAGCGCGTCCGGCTAGTTAATCGATTAGCCCGTCCAACCGGGGTCGATCCCCGACCAGTTGACGAACCAGGTCGCCGATTGCTGGCGGAATTTATGGTCGTACCAGCATGGGTCGGGCGTGGCGAAGTTCAAGTTGGTGCACTGCTGGACCTCGGACGTGACACCCGCACTCGTGAAGTTCAGGGTGTGGCTGCTCGTGTTCCTGAAAAGGATCTTCAGCTTGATCGGCTTCGTCGTCGGCACCAGCGCCGCGTCGGTAGTCACGAGGTCCGTCAGGGGGTCGGGCCGCGGCGTCTCGACGATCGTGATCGGCGTGCAGAGCACACCCGTCACCGCCGGGCCGGTGGCAGTCGTCTCCGAATTGCCCGAGCCCGCGATGGTCCCGAAGCTGGATCCACTGACACAGTCGCCGGCCTTGTCCGGAGTGGCCGCCGGGTCGAGCACGTCGGTCTGCGCGTCCGGAAGAACCGGGATGTGGTTGGCCCGCCCCGGGTTCCCGGGTCCCTCGTACACGACGAGCTCCGCTTTCACAGGCTGCTGACCGGTGTCTCCGTCCGAGTGCAGCCGAACGGTCTGCGTGACTACATCGTTGAAGCGCAGCGTTCCCCACTGGCATGTGACCAGGGTTCCGGACAGCGTGCAGCCGCTCGGGTCGCTGGAGACCAGCGTCCACCCGGCGGGAATCGTGATCTCGACCCTGGTGTGCGTGAAGTTACGGTTGTCGTTGTCGTGCCACGAGGCCGTGAAGAGCACGTCCCCGTTGGCATCGATGAAGCCCGGCTGCGCCGTCGAGCTGATGTGGTCGAAGGCCGGGTCGTCTGCCCGGCCGACGAGGGCGAACACGCCCGCAGCAACGCTCGCGAGCAGTAGCACGATTCCGATCCGCAAAGCTCCACTCTTCCGCACGCCAACCTCCTGATTGCTCGAATCCGCCCTAGCCAAGCTGGGCCGCAGTTAGTGAGTTATGGCAGGAACGGTCCGTTCGAGTCAATGCTCTACCGTGTGGGCGCTCGTGTGAATAGCCTCGACGCACGCTTCAAGCCCCATCTCATAGCCCTCTTCGCGAGTGCCGCGGCCGTTGCGCTCGTGACCGGAGCGATTTTCGCCCTCGACTCGTTTGCGCCCGTGCTCAGCCTGGGCGTTCTCTACGTCTTCGCGGTACTTCCGGTTGCGGTGCTGTTCGGGCTCGCGTATGCGCTGCTGGTGTCGGTCGCCAGCATGCTCGCGTTCAATTGGTTCTTCCTCGAGCCGACACAC
>VAXT01000198.1 GCA_005883245.1 Actinomycetota bacterium
AACGAGCGTGTCGAGGACATGAACGAGACGTTCGCCTCGGTCACGGGCTCGTTCGACATCTTCTGCGAGTGCGGCGACAGGTCGTGCACCGAGCGGATCACCGTTCCGAAGGCCGTCTACGAGCGCGTCCGGAGGGATTCGACCCAGTTCCTGCTCCGCGCAGGCCACGAAGATCCGAAGTTCGAGGACGTGATCGAGACTCACGAGGACTACGTCATCGTCGAGAAGGAAGGCGTCGAGGTCGAAAGCGTCGCGAAGAAGACCGACCCGCGGCGCTCCGACGACGGGTAGACGGCCCGGGAGACCGACGGCATGCGCCGACCTCCCGTCCTCGGTGTGCCGTCTACGAGCTTGCTGCCGGCTCGTGCTCGCCGACGTGGTTCGCGGGCGTCGCCTCGACCTGGCCGAGGGACGAATTTCCGCGAGCGCGGATCCGGACGCGGATCCGGTCGCCAACCGTGAGCTGGCTCGGAGAGATGAGCGTGGGCACGCGGCCCTGCCAGCGGATGAACACCGTGCGCCGGCCGAACGCGAACGACTGATCCTGCGCCTGGCCGAGCATCGCCTTCAGAGCACGATGGTTCCCGTCCACGACGTGGACGCTGAGATGGCTGTTCGCGGCGGGCGCGTTGAGCGTTCCCTGGAACAGCCACAGCGGCTTCGCGGCACGTCCCGGGTTCGGCCCGTGATCGGCGACGACAGCGGCCGAGGCCGCTTCGACCTGGGCGAGCGAGGAACCGCGTGGCGCGCGGATCCGGACCACGAGCTGGTCGCCCTCGGCCAGATTGCTCTGGTCGACGACCGTCGGCACGCCGTGCACCCAGCGCAGGTACTCGGTGTTGCCGCCGACCGTGAACGCCTGTCCCGACGGCTGGCCGACCATCAGGCGCAGCGCGCGTTGGTTGCCGCCGGCGACGTCGACGAGCAGCGAGGCGGAGTTCGGCGGCGGAGTCGCTGCCAATTCGCCCCGGAAGATGTACGCGACCCCGGCCTGCTTGCCGGACGCGATCGAGCCGGTCGCCCCGAGACCGACAGCGGCGATTGCGGTCAGGGCGAGGAAGAGCATGCGGAACCTCATTTGCACCCTCCTTGGGCGTGAGAACTGGACATCTCGCCAATGGTCGGACGCAAACGTCAGCGGTCCGTGGTGCGCACGTAAAAGGCTGGTAAAGAAATTGCGTGTACTAGGCGTCGAGCCGGCCCGCGGCCCTGAGGATGCGAAGCGCGTTCAGCGTGATCATCTCGCTCGGCCCGCGCCCGCCCCAGTCGACGACCTCGACGTTGCTGCCCGAAGAGCCCGGCTTGCGCCACCAGGACGGGCCTTTGTGCCAGCAGCCGTCTGCCCGCTGCAGGCCGACGAGTAGGTCGAGCGCGTCGGCGGCACGCGGATCGTCGAGCGTGTCCATGCGCGACAGGATGAGCAGCGCGTGCGGGACCTCGTAGTGCCAGTACGGCGGGTAGTGCGCGACGAGCCAGCCGTCGTGGATCGGCTCCCCGGTCTTGAGCGAGCGGAAGAGGTCGTGCTCGAGGAAGAGCTCGGCCGTGCGATCTGCGCTCTTCCTGGCGGATTCGTCGCCGGTCGCGGCCCAGTACTCGTGCAGCCCCCACATCGGCGGAAGCGACTCGTTGAAGGATGAGCGGCGCCCGCCGGCCTTCTTGTCGCAGTTCCAGCCGCCGTCGGGCCACTGCCACTCGACGAGTGAGCGCGCGAGGAGCTGCACCCTCGGGTCGTCGGCCATCCCCAGCCGGCAGCAGACCGCGAGTGCGTTCCCCTCCTGCGACGCACAGCGGCGCGTGAGGCCGTCGATCACCTCGATCCGCTTGCGGTGGCCGTCGCCGGTCAGCCAGCCGAGGACGTCTTCCGCGGCCGCGCGCAGGCGATCGTCCGGCGGAACGCCCAGTTCGACGAGCGAGACGAGACGCCAGTGCGCGCCGCCCCACTTCTGGTACGGGTGCACGCCGAAGCCGCCGTCGCGTTTCTGGCCGCGCAGAAGTCCGCGCACGAGGGGGCCGGAGAGGATCTCGTCGCGATCAGGCGTCACGTCCTCGCCGAGAACGTCGCGCCGCGTCAGGAATCGGATCGCCGGCTCCCTCGAGCCAAGGAGGAAGTCGATCGCCGCCTCTCGCGCCATGACCGCCACGACGAGATGTTCACCGGCGCGACGACCGTCGGTCAACCGCGATGCGACTATCTGGAGTGCCTCGCGGCCCGTCCGGGATCAGCTCACGGTCGGAGCGGTGTAGCTTCTGCCGCGTTGACCCGGTTCGTCGTCGACTGCGAAACGTTGCTCCGGATTGCCGCCGCCGAGGTCGACGTCGCGGCTCGCGCGCCCTAGGCTTTCGCGTACACCTCGGCCGTTTGCGACTCGAACTCGAATCCGACGACGGGCTCGTCGCCGACGACCCACGCATCGTGACCGGGCTCGATGACGTAGGCCTGGCCGGGCCCGATCTCGACCTCCGTCCCGTCTTCGTGGACGGCGTGCATCGTCCCTGACTGCACGAGCCCGAGGTGGCGCACCTGACACTTCTCGCCTCCGACGACGGGCTTGACGCACTCCGACCAGCGCCAGCCGGGCTCGAGCCGCATCCGGCCCACGGTCGCTCCACTCATTCGGACGACCTCGATCTTCGTCTTGTCGGGTGTCCGGGTCTCATCGGGTGAATCGAAGTTGCGTGCCTCAACGCCAGGCATGTGGTCCTCCTTCTTCGGTTGCTCCTCTGCGGTTGCGAGCAACGATCCTACGCCGGGGTTCCAACTCCGTGTAGGTCTTGAGGTCCGCGAGCTTCGGTTAAGCGCGCGGGAGCCCGCGCCTACTGACGCGCGAGCTCCCGCCCTGCAAAGAACCGAGTCAGCTCGCCGCCAGGCCCGCAACCGTCACGGGGGCGCCGTTCCACGAGCCGAGCGCCGAGAGGTGACCGTCCTCGACCGACCAACCGAAGACACGGCCCGAGTCCGCGTCGATCGCGTACAGGAAGTGGCCGTCAGAGCTCAGATCCTCGTCTCGAAGGCCCGGCTGCCCCTCGATCGCCGTACCGGCCGCAGCATCCTCGAGCGTCAAGACGCCGTCTTGCCCGACCGCGTACCGCGAGACGGCTCCGTCGGCGAAGTTCGTCGTGAAGACATGCCGGCCGTCGGCGGTGGCGACTGCCCAGCAGATCTCGCTTCGGCCGTTGCCGATCGAGCGCGAGATCGGCTGCGCCGAGCTGCCGGCCATCCGATACGACGAGGCCGCCGC
>VAXT01000199.1 GCA_005883245.1 Actinomycetota bacterium
CGACGTACCAGGAGGACCAGACCGAGCACGCGTTCGACAACGGTGACGCCGCCTTTGCACGGAACTGGCCGTACCAGTACGGCATCGGGGCCGGCGCCGACTCGAAGGTGAAAGGTAAGTTCAGCGTCACGGTGCTTCCACACGGCGCGTCCGGCCGCTCGGTCGGCACCGTCGGCGGCTGGCAGCTCGCGGTCTCGAAATTCTCGAAGCATCAGGGCGCCTCGATCGAGCTCGTCCGCTACATGACGAGCCCCGCGGTCGAGAAGTTCGATGCGATCACCAACTCGAACGTGCCGACGATCGTGTCGGTGGCCAAGAACAAGGCGGTGGTGAAGGCGAATCCGTACCTGAAGCCGGCCATCGCAAGCGTCCCTCGCGTTACGCGCCCCGCGAAGTTCCTCGGTTCGCGCTACAACGAGGCGTCGAAGGTCGTCTACCAGGGCATCAACCAGATCCTCACCGGCTCACCTGCGAGTAAGGTGCTGCCTCAGATCAAGGCAAAGCTGCAACAGATCATGAAGTAATAGGCCCCACGGCTTGAGGGAACGAGGGAGGATGGCACCTGTCATCCTCCCTCGCCACTCATGAGCTCAAGCGCCACGCCAGTCCCTGTTCCACGTCGCGGACGTCGACGCCGCACAAAGCTCCAGCGCCGACAGACGCGCCTCGCCTGGCTCTTGCTCCTGCCCGCCCTCGCGGTCGTCGTCGTGGTCGCGATCTACCCGCTCGGCAAGACCGTCTACCAGAGCTTCACGAATCAGGAGTTCCTGGCCGGCCTGGAGCCGACGAAGCGGGTCGGCTTCGCCAACTACCACACGCTCATTCACGACCCGACCTTCCGGGACACCGTCGTCCTGACGATCAAGTTCACGCTGATCACCGTCTCGCTCGAGTTCCTCCTCGGCCTGATCATCGCGCTCGTCGTCAACTCGCACTTCAAGGGTCGGGGCGTCATGCGGGCCATCATGCTCGTGCCCTGGGCGATCCCGACGGTCGTAGCCGCGAAGATGTGGCTGTGGATGCTCGACGACACCAACGGCGTCGTCAACGACCTTGGTATGCGGACGCACATCCTCTCGCATCCGCATGCGTGGATCGCCGAGTCTTCGACCCAGCTGGCCGCGGTCTCCGCGGTCGACATCTGGAAGACGACGCCGTTCGTCGCGCTGCTGCTGCTGGCCGGCATGCAGGTGATTCCGAACGACCTGTACGAGGCGGCTTCGGTCGACGGCGCGAACCAGCTGCAGCAGTTCTGGCGCATCACGCTGCCCCTGCTGCGGCCGGCGATCCTGGTAGTGCTGATCTTCCGCACGCTTGACGCGTTGCGCGTCTTCGACGTCTTCCAGGTCTTCTTCGGGTACCGCCTCGGGGCGCAGACGATGGCAGTCTACGACCAGAGCGTGATCACTCAGGATGGGCACGTCGGCTACGGGAGCGCCGTGAGCGTCGCGATCTTCCTGATCATTTCGCTGTTCGTCGTCATCTACGTCACGTTCGTGCGGGTGAGCGAGCAATGAGCACCGCCACGGAGGCCACGAGGGCCGCGATCCGTCCGGTCTCGCGCTCGGTCCGCCTGCGCCGGAGCCCCCTGGGCCGGACACTGGTGAAGCTGCCGTTCTGGTTCCTGATCGTCGCGATCGCCGTGTACGCGCTCTTCCCGTTCTACTGGGCTCTGCGCTCGGCCATCACGCCCGATACGGAGCTCTTCAGCACGCCGGTCCAGTACTTCCCCACCCACCCGACGTGGGCGCACTTCGACGACGCGCTGAGCTCGACCTTCTTCCGTAGGGCGCTGCTCAACTCGACGATCGTCGCGGGGTCGGTGACACTGGTCTCGCTGGCGATCGGCTCACTCGCCGCCTACGCGCTCGGCCGCTTCCGCTTCCGCGGCAAGTCGTTCGTCCTCTACCTCATGCTCTCGATGACGATCTTCCCGCAGATCGCGATCCTCGGCGCCCTCTACACGATGTTCAGCGGCTTCCACATCGTGGGCCCCATCGACTTCCCGAAGCTGTACGACTCGCCGGGGGCCCTCGTCTTCAGCTACCTGATCTTCACCTTGCCGTTCACGATCTGGGTGCTGACGAGCTTCATGCGCGCGCTCCCGGGCGACCTGGAGGAGGCTGCCTACGTCGATGGTGCGACGCCGCTGCAGGTGTTCTGGAAGGTCCTGCTGCCGCTGATCGCTCCAGGCCTGGTCACGACCGGCCTGCTCGCCTTCATCTCGGCCTGGAATGAGTACCTCTACGCGGTCTCGTTCATCCAGTCGCCAACCCACTACACCGTGCCGGTCGCGATCTACTCCTTCAGTGGGTCGAGCGGGAACGCATTCCAGTTCCCCTGGGGGACGGTGATGGCCGCGACGATCGTGGTGACGCTGCCGCTGATCGTGGCGACCCTCGTCCTGCAGCGACGGATCCTGGCCGGGCTGACCGCGGGAGCCGTAAAGGGCTAGACAGCTTCGCGGGTCTCTGGGTCGAAGAAGTAGAGCCGGGTCGTGTCGACGGCAAGCTCGACCTGCTGACCAAGGGCGATGCGGGACTTCGGGCTGACGCGGGCGATCAGGCGCGTCGTCAGCTCGTCTTCCTCACCGAGACGGATGTCGGCATCCTCGCCGACGTCCGCGGCGACGGCGCTCGAGACGACGGCGGTCGCCTCGGTGCCGAAGTGGACCAGCACCTCGGAGCCGAGCGGCTCCGTGAGGTCGGCCGTGACCTTGATCCGGCGGTCGGCGGGCGCATCCGGCTCGATGGCCGCGTCCTCGAAGTCCTCCGGCCTGATCCCGAGGATGATCTTCTTGTCGATGTAATCGCCGAGGCCCGAGCGGTTGCGGGCGAGCTGATCGTCGACGGTCACCCTGTGCTCGCCGAGGGTGACCTCGAGGTTGCCGTTGCTCCGGGCGAGCTGCGACTCGACCAGGTTGATCGACGGCGAG
>VAXT01000200.1 GCA_005883245.1 Actinomycetota bacterium
CTCGACCTCGCCCAGCACGATCTCGACTATCCCGTGGCGCAGGTCCTCCTTGTTGGCGACATGGTTGTAGAGCGACATCGCCTGGACGCCGAGCTCCTGGCCGAGCCGGCGCATGGTGAGCGCGTCGAGCCCCTCCTCGTCGGCGATCCGGATCGCCGCGCGCAGCACGCGGTCCCGCGTCAGCGGAGTGCGGTGTTGAGTGCTCGGTTCGGGCTCGGCAGCCATGCGGCCTCGTTTAACTTACATCGTACGCTTACACAGTACGGAAGAGCCCTCGTCAAACTCTGAGCGCTCGTGCGGCTGAATCCCACCGCCACACGCTCTGCGGTGTGAGGTGCGTCCCGCCGAGCCAGCGATCCACACCGAGTAGCTCCACGCGATCCGCCTCGCCGCCGAGCACCCGCTCGCCCGTGTCCGTCACACGGAGGGGAAGCCGCGCGTAGTCACGCCCGTCGCTGAGCGGCGGAGCTGCGGGCAGCGGTTCGCCCTCGCCGGTCTCGAGCAGCCGAGCCTCGCCCTGGCCAATCGTGGACAGCGCCCGATAGAACCAGGCGTCGCCCAGGAACGGCGCCTCCTCGAGGTCTTGCGTGGCGAGGAATGCCTCCAGCGGAGTCCGCCCGCCCGCGGCGATCGTCTGCAGCGCCTGGCGCTCCGTCCGAGACAGCCCGTCTTCGACTCCGGGCAGCTCCTCGAGCAAACGCAGAACTGCCGCGCCGAGGAACGGAAGCCGCTCCACGGCCAGCTCCGCGAGCGCGAAGGGCTCCGCCTCTCGGAACGCCTCCCACGCAACCGCAGCCTCTCCGAGCAGCTCGGTGGACGCCTCCCCACGCGCCGGCCAGAGCGTCTCGAGCTCGTCCGCTGTCAGCTCGCCGAGCCCCCGGAACGACGGCTTCCCGGGAAACGCGTCGACGACGATCGTTTCCAGCGTGCCGTCGAGTCCGCGGGCCAGCGCGAGCACGTCGATCAGCTGGAGCTGGTCGTAGAGATCGTGCTCGAACCACAGGACGACCCGACCGCCCTCGCGGAGAGCTCGGCGCAGCTGCCGGTCGCGCCGCTCGAGCGACGAGCGGAGCGCGCTCCGGCTGCCCCACCCGCACTCGGAGAGAAACGCGGCACGCACTCGAAGCAGCTCCGACCGCGACCCGGCGGGCACGGGCCCCTCGTGCAGCACGTCCAGCCACGGCAGAACCGCTCCGCCGAGCCCCGTCTGCCGAAGGGTGTTCCCCGCGCTCTCGCCGTTCGTGACGTGCAAGAGCGCCGGCGGCGCACTCGTCTCCCGGCCCCGACGAGCGAGGTACGCGGCACCGCACGTGCAGTGGTCGAGCGAGTCGCACGCGCAGCCGACGACGCGCGCGAGCTCCTCCCGCATCCGGCGAAGCCCGGCGATCCGGCCGTCGATCTCGTCGATCTTCGCGGCCATCCGGATCCGCAGTGCCTCCGAGGGCGAGCCGGAGCGTCGTGCCGTGCGCAGGAAGTCGCCGATCTCCGCGAGGGTGAAGCCGACCGACTGCGCCTCCTTGATCGCGCGCAGGAAGCGAACAGTCTCCTCGTCGTAACGGCGATGCCCGCTCGGCAGGCGCTCGGGCTCGGGCAAGAGGCCGCGCCGCTCGTAGTAGCGAAGCGTCTCGACGTTCACGCCCGCTCGCTCTGCGACCTCGCCGACCTTCATGGGCGCACTATAGATCCGTACCTAGGTACGGAAAGCAAGAGGAACCCCCGGGCCGGGCTTGCACCCGGGGGTTCGACCAACGCTCTACGCGGAGACCGAGCTCGAGCTGGTCTCGGGCGGAGCGTCAGCCTCGGACACGCCGAGGTTGGGCAGCCACTCGAGCCAGCTGGGCAGGTACCAGTTCCAGTCCCCGAGCAGCTTCATTGACGCGGGCAGCAGCACGCCGCGGACGATCGTCGCGTCGATCAGGATCGCGGCGGCGAGACCGACGCCGAACTGCTTGAAGAACAGCATCGAGAGCGCGATGAAGACCGCGAAGACGGCGACCATGACGAGCGCGGCGCTCGTCACGACGCCGGCCGTCGACTTGATGCCCTGGGCGACGGCCTCGTCGGTCGAGGCGCCACGCTGAACCGCCTCGCGGATTCGGCTCAATAGGAACACGTGGTAGTCCATCGAGAGGCCGAACAGGATCACGAAGAGGAGCAGCGGGACGACCGGGTCGATCCCGGCCGTCGAGGTGAACCCGAACACGTTCTTGCCGACGCCGTGCTGGAAGACGAGCACCAGGACGCCGTAGGCCGCGCCCACCGAGAGCAGGTTGAGCACGATCGCCTTGGCCGCGATCACGAGCGAGCGGAAGGCGACGAGCATGAGCACGAACGCGAACAGGAGGACGAACGCGACGACGGGCGGCAGGCTCGCCTTCACGTCGTCTTTCGAGTCCTTCCACTGAGCGGTGAAGCCCGTGACACCGGCTTCGGTTCCGGGAAGCGCGCCGACGGTCTCGGGCACGATCTCCTTGCGCAGCAGGCCCAGCGACGCATTGGATCCGGCATCGGAGCCCTTGCCTTCGATCGGGACGGTGATGTTCGCGACCGTCCCGGCCTGGTTGACGTCGACCGTGAACGGCCGGTACATGCGACCGCTGGCCAAGGCACGCTGCTCAAGCCGCGAGATCGAGGACTGCATCTGCGGCGACTTCACGTTCGGCGCCTGGACGACGACGCTTGCCGCCATCGCCCTGCCGGGGAACGCTCCCTGCATGCGGTCGTAGGTCTTCACGACGGCGAGCGACTTCGGGAACGTGTCCGGGCCCGCCTGCGCCATCTTGAGCTGGATGGCCGGAACGGCGAGCAGAAGCAGGAACCCGCCCGCGAGGACGGCCGAGAGCAGTGGCCGGCGCAGGACACGATCGATGACCGCGCCCCAGATCCGGCCGTCGCCGTCGTCGCGGCGCAGGCGGCTGACGAGCGGAACCCGACCCCGGCCGACCCCGTCGCCGAGCCTCGACAGCAGGGCAGGCAGCACGGTCAGCGAGCCGAGCATCGCGATCGCGACGACGAGAATCGTCGCGACGCCGAACGACTCGAAGATCTGGTCGCCGGTCAGGAACATCCCGGCCATGGCGGTCATCACGGTCAAGCCGGAGATGAGCACCGAACGGCCGGAGGTCGCGGCGGCGGCCTCGATCGCCGCCCGCTCGCTGCGGCCGGCGGCTCGTTCCTCCCGTTCGCGCCGGAGATAGAACATCGAGTAGTCGACGCCGACCGCATCGCGGTCAGTGCGAGGAGCAGCGGAATGCCGGCGGCCACGAGCGCACCGAATGCGACCACGAGGATCGCGAGCGTGATCGGGAGCGAAAGGAGCCCGGCTTTGCCGAGATCGTCGGCGAATGCGGTCTGAACAGCCTTGACGGCGCTTGCGTCTCCGAACTCGCCGATGAACAGCTCCGGATGGGCACTCTGCGCGTTGTCGACCTGGGCGAGGACGGGAGCGATCTTGTCGGCGGCCTTGTCGGCGTCCCCGCGGATCGCGAACTCGACGCGAGCAGCATGGCGGTCCCTCGAGATCTGGTCCGCGTTACCCGCGTCGTACGGCGAGCCAACATTCTGGACGTCCTCGAGCTTCGAGATCCTCGCGACGACGTCCGCGACCCCAGCCTTGAAGGCAGGATCTGTTGCCGACAGCGATCGGCTCTGGACGAGAACGCTCTCGTCGGCGGGCTTCTTGAAGCCCGCGTCGAGGATCCTGTCCATCCGGCCCGACTCGCCCGGTCCGGGCTTGTTCGGATCGATCGACTTCGTGCCCGCCAGACCGCCGAGCCCGAAGGCGACGATCACGAACGCGAGCCAGCCGAAGGTCGCGGTCTTCCAGTGGTCTGCACTCCAGCGCCCCATCCGGGCCGCCAGATTGTTGGACTTGGTCGGGGTCATGAGCTTCCTCCTTGGCATTTTGGGAACTCCGGAACTGACGCTAGGAGGGCAGCCGCGGAACGGCATCGTCGGAAGGCCGCGTTCGGGGTCAGACCGGACGACGATTTCGACTCCTACTCAGGTAGGAGGCGGCGAGTGAGCCTGTGGAGTACTTTCAACGCATGAGCCGGGTCGAATCCCTCGCGCGCGACTACTGGTATGAGCTGTTGATCGGCGCGCTCTTGGTCGCGGCCATGCTCGAGTTGATTCTCGGTCGGAACTCGTCCGGGGGCCCGCCGACCTCGCTCCGCTACGGCATCCCGGTGGTGGCCTTGTTGGTGGCCACTCTCTTCGTCCGCAGGCGGTTTCCCTTCGCCGCGCCCGCGTCCTACTGGTTGATCGCGACAGCCATCTCGTTCTTCGACGGCGCGCTCATCCCGTTCGTGGTCAGCCTCTTTCCGGTCGGACTTGTCGCCGCCTTCCTGCTCGGCAACCAGCGCGACGCCAGGCGGGCCTGGGCCGGCCTCGCGATCGTGCTCGGAGGCATCATCACTGTCGTCTACAACATCCCCGGCCATCTCACCGCCGAGCTCATCGTCATTCCCATCGATTTCGGCATCAGCTGGGCGGCGGGC
>VAXT01000088.1:0-3956 GCA_005883245.1 Actinomycetota bacterium
CGTCCGCGAGCAGCTGAAGGTCGCCGCAGGGGAGCGCCTGACGACGACCGGCCGCGCGGAGCGCAGGGGCCATGCGATCGAGATCCGCGTCAACGCCGAGGATCCGGCCCGCGATTTCCTGCCCGTGCCGGGGCGGATCGAGCGCTTCCGGCCGCCACTCGGGCCGGGAGTGCGCGTCGACACGCACATCGAGGACGGGGCCGTGATTCCTCCGAACTACGACTCGCTGCTCGCGAAGGTGGTCGTGTGGGACGTCGACCGCCCCTCCGCGATCGACCGCTCACTGCGCGCGCTGGCCGAGCTCGAGGTCGTCGGTGTTCCGACCACGGCGCACGCAGCCCGTGACGTGCTCCGCACCGAGGAGTTCGCGGCCGGTCGCTACTCGACGAGCTTCCTCGAGGAGGCGGGCCGCCGTTTGCCCGCGCTCGCCGGCTGATGGCTGGGCGGCGGGCAGCCCGGCGTACGGCCCTATTCCTGCTCTACCAGTGGGACGTGACGGGCCAGCCGCTCGCGTCGCTGTACGAGGGCGAGGTCGACCCGTTCGCGCGCGAGCTCGCCGAGTCGGTCGCCGCGGGCGTCCCGGTCGTGCCCGGCACGGAAGGCGCCACGACGCTCGACGAGGCCCGCTCGGCCGCGAACGACGTCGGGTATCCGGTCCTGCTCAAGGCCG
The DNA here is from genome assembly GCA_005883245.1 of Actinomycetota bacterium. GTDB lineage: Bacteria > Actinomycetota > Thermoleophilia > Gaiellales > Gaiellaceae > VAXT01. The sequence continues at coordinate 671 of VAXT01000088.1, forward strand.
TCGCCGGCGGAGGCGGCAAGGGCACGCGCACCGTTCGCGACCCGGATGAGCTCGAAGGCGCGTTCCAGCCGGCCGCCGCCGAGGCGCAGGCCGCGTTCGGCGAGTCCGGTCTGTATCTCGAGAAGGCGATCGTCCCGGCCCGGCACGTCGAGATCCAGGTGCTCGCCGACGGGGAGGGCGGCGTGCTCACGCTTGGCGAGCGCGAGTGCTCGATCCAGCGCCGGCACCAGAAGCTGATCGAGGAGTCGCCGTCGCCCGCGCTCGACGACGAGACGCGCGAGCGACTGGAGGACGCGGCCGAGCGCGCCGCCCGCGCGGTCGACTACCGCAACGCGGGGACGTTCGAGTTCCTGCTGGGTACCGACCGCTCGTTCTACTTCATCGAGCTGAACGCGCGGCTCCAGGTCGAGCACCGGCGGCGGCCGCCGTCGAGCTCGTGCACACGTTCGGCATGGTCCACGACGACCTGCCCGCGCTCGACGAGGAGGACGTCCAGACGCTTGCGCACGATCGGAGGCTAGCTTGCCGCTGCGCGCCTTTTTAGGCCCAGAAGGAGCTCGTCCAAGAGAGACGTGTCCGCAGAGATCTCGTCCAGGTGGGCGCGGGCGCGGGCCTCGATCTCGTCTGCCAGGCCGTGCGCCCGCCCGCTGCCGAGCTCTGCGACGACGGAACGCGATCGAGCGCCCTGGCGGAGCTTCGCCTCCGAGTTCGGCCTGCTGTACCAGGTCGTCGACGACGTGCTGGACGGCGACGGCCTCGTCGCAGAGCTCGGCAGCGGGCGGGCGCACGGCCTGGCAGACGAGATCGAGGCCCGCGCCCGCGCCCACCTGGACGAGATCTCTGCGGACACGTCTCTCTTGGACGAGCTCCTTCTGGGCCTAAAAAGGCGCGCAGCGGCAAGCTAGCCTCCGATCGTGCGCAAGCGTCTGGACGTCCTCCTCGTCGAGCGCGGGCTCGCCGGGAGCCGTGCGCAGGCACAGGCGCTCGTGATGGCGGGCCTCGTCCGCGGCTACGCGAAGGCGGGCCAGCAAGTGGACGAGGGGGCCGAGCTCGTGGTCGAGCAGCCGCCGAAGTACGTCTCGCGCGGCGGCGACAAGCTCGAGCACGCACTCGACGAGTTCGGCGTCGACCCGGCGGGTCGCGATGCGCTCGATGTCGGTGCCTCGACCGGCGGTTTCACGGACGTCCTCCTCCAGCGCGGCGCGGCGCGGGTGATCGCGCTCGACGTTGGCCGCGGCCAGCTCCACGAGCGCCTGCGGAACGACCCTCGCGTGACCGTGCTCGAACGCACGAACGCCCGCGACGTGACCGAGCTCCCGTTCGCGCCCGACCTCGTCACCTGCGACGTCTCGTTCATCAGCGTCCGCACGGCCCTGCCGCCGGCGCTCGGGCTGGGGAAGCCCGGCTGGGAGGCGCTCGTCCTCGTCAAGCCGCAGTTCGAGGCGGGCCGCGAGGAGGTCGGCCGAGGCGGTGTGATCCGGGATCCCGACGTGCATCGCCGCGTGCTCCGCGACGTCGGCGAGGCCGCCCTCGTGTGGCCGGCCCAGCTGCTCGGGGTCGTAGACTCGGGCCTGCCCGGCCCGAAGGGAAACCGGGAGTTCTTCCTGCACCTCGTCCACTCCGAAGACCCCTCGCTGCCCGATGAGCTCGACGACTGGATCGAACACGCCGTCAGCTGACCGCGTTCGCACTGCGGCCGTCGTCACGCACGGGCATCGCGAGGCGATCGGCGAGGCGCTCGAGCGCCTCGAAGATGTGGCTGCCAGGCGCGGCGTAGAGCTGATCTATCCCGAGGACGAAGCCGCGAAGCACGACCGGCCGGTAGACGGCGACCTCGGCGCGGCCGACCTCGTCGTCGTTCTCGGCGGGGACGGGACGATGCTGCGTGCGCTCAAGCGCTCGCTCGGCTCGGGGCCGCCGGTGATCGGCGTCAATTTCGGCGCGGTCGGCTTCCTCACGTCGATGCGGGCCGCGGAGCTCGAGTCGGGCCTCGTGAACGACGTCGTCGTCGCGAGCTCGATCGTGGGCCGGATGATCGAGCTCGGCTGGGCGATCGGCGGCGAGGATCTCGGCGCGCTCTCGTGTGACGGCGTCATCTGCTCGACCCCGTCCGGGTCGACGGGCTACAACCTCTCGAACGGCGGCCCGGTCCTCGCGTGGGGGCTCGACGCGCAGACCGTGACCTTCATCGCCGCGCACTCGCTGCATGCGCGTCCGCTGGTTGTGCCGCGCGGGCGCGCCGTCGAGATCGAGAACCGGACTCCCGACGTCCCGGCTCAGGTCCTGGTCGACGGGCGGCCGGTCACGGAGCTCGCCGGCGGAGAACGAGTCGTCACGAGGCTCGGCGAGGAGCGCACGCGGCTCGCGCACCTGCCCGAGGCGACCTTCTTCAGGAGGTACCGGGAGACCTTTGCTTCGTAGGCTCCGCATCGAGAACCTCGTCGTGATCAGGGAGGCCGACCTCGACCTCGGCCGGGGGCTGAACGCGATCACCGGTGAGACGGGCGCGGGGAAGACGATCCTCGCCCAGGCGATCGGGCTCTTGCTCGGGTCGAAGGGCGACGCTGCGTTCGTCGGGCCCGGCGCGGAGGAGGCGTACGTCGAGGCGGAGTTCGACGTGCCCGCGGGCCTCCTCGAAGATGGCGAGCTCGAGGCGCTCGCCGAGCTGAGGCCGGAGGACGAGGAGGGGCTCGTGCTGGCGCGCCGAGTGTTCGCTGACGGCCGGACGCGCGCCTACGCGTGGGGCAGGAGCGCGGCGCGCGAGGACCTCGCCGCCGCGGCTGAGCGGCTAATCGCGATGTCGGGCCAGTTCGAGCAGCGTCGGCTCGCCCGGCGGTCGTACCAGCTCGACGTCCTCGATGGGTTCATCGGTGAGGAACAGCGGCGACTGCGTGCCGAGCTGCGCGCTGCGTGGCGGCAGCTCGGGGTCTCCCGCCGCCGACACGAGGAGCTGAGCCGGGGCGCGGAGGCCGAGGAGTCGCGGCTCGCCGAGCTGCGCGCCATCGTCGAGGACACGGAGGGCTTGACGGCCGACGCCGAGGATTCTCTGCGCGCTGAGCGTGAACGGCTTCGGCACGTGACCGAGCTCGCAGATGCCGCAGGCCGTGCGATCGCCGCGCTGGCCCCGGACGAAGGAGACGGCGCGACCGCCCTCGTCGGCGGTGCCGAGCGCTCTCTCGCCGCGGTCGCGGGGCTCGCCCCGGAGCTCGAGGGCGCGGCCGCCGAGTTGCGCGACGCGGAGCTGCGCCTGAACGAGACGGCCCTCGAGCTGCGGCGGTTCCTCGAC
>VAXT01000088.1:3987-15482 GCA_005883245.1 Actinomycetota bacterium
AAGCGCGAGCCGAGCTGGCCGCGCTCGAGGAGGGCGCCGACCCGCTCCAGGCGGCTGCCGCGGCAGTGGCCGAGGCCGAGAACCGCGCCGAGAAGCTCGCCGAACGGCTGTCGAAGAACCGACGGGCAGCAGCAGAGCCGTTCGCGAACGCCGTCGAAGCCGAGCTGCACGGCGTCGGGCTCGGCGAGGGCGAGTTCCGGGCCGAGCTGGCCGAGCGCGAGCCGACGGCGACGGGGACGGACGACGTGTCGTTCCTGATCCGGCCCAACGCCGGGCTCGGATTCGCGCCGGTCGCGGAAACGGCCTCGGGCGGAGAGCTATCGCGCATCGCGCTCGCGATCGCGGCCGTCGGCGGAGGGGAGACGATAGTCTTCGACGAGATCGACGCGGGCATCGGGGGCGAGACCGCGCACGCGGTCGGGGAGACGTTGCGCCGGCTCGCGGAGCGGGCACAGGTGCTCACGATCACCCATTTGCCCCAGATTGCGACCGTGGCCGACCGCCACTTCAGCGTCCAGAAGATCCCGGGCGATCCGACCCACACCCGGATCGAGCAGCTGGACGAGGACGGCAGGCAGGACGAGGTCCGCCGTATGCTCGGGGGCCAGGAGTTCCTACAAACGGTGCGATGACCACGCTGCGAAGGTTCGTCGAGCACACGGGGCCGGCACGCCTCGACCGCCGGACGAAGAACCTCGCCCGGCGGCTGAGCCCGGACGACATCGCGATCATCGACCACACCGATCTCGACCGGGTCTCGGCGGAGGAGCTGATCGAGTCGGGCGTGCGCGTGGTCGTGAACGTCGCTCCCTCGCAGACGGGCCGGTTCCCGAATCCGGGGCCGCTTTTGCTCGTGCGCGGCGGGGTGCGCCTGATCGACGCGCAGGGCGCTGCGCTCTTCGACGACGTGTCCGACGGCGAGCTGCTGACCGTGCGCGGCTCGAGCCTCTACCGCAACGGCACGTGCGTCGTCTCGGGCCGAGCCCTGGAGGTTGACGAGCTCGCGGCGGCGCTCGCGGAGCAGCAGAGCCGCGTGACGGACGCGCTCGAGTCGTTCGCCGACAACACGATGCGCTACCTGCGTGAGGAGGGTCGGTTCCTCTCGGAGGGCATCGACTTTCCGCCGTTGAAGACGCGCTTCCGCGATCGGCATGCGCTCGTCGTCGCGCGCGGGCCCGGGCACAAGCGGGACCTGCGGATCGTTCGCCCGTACATCCGTGACTTCAAGCCGGTGCTGATCGCGGTCGACGGCGGTGCGGACGCGCTGCTCGAGGCGGGGTACCGGCCGGACGTGATCGTGGGGGACATGGATTCGGTCTCGGACCGGGCGCTTCGCAGTGGGGCGGAGCTCCTGATCCACGCGTACGAGGCCGGAGATGCGCCGGGCGCGGAGCGGGCCGAGCGGCTGGGGCTTTCCTACGAGATCGTGCCCGCTGCGGGAATCAGCGAGGACGTCGCCCTGCTGCTCGCCTACGAGAAGGGCGCCGAGCTGATCGTGGCCGTCGGCACGCACTTCAACATGATCGAGTTCCTCGAGCGGAACCGCGCCGGCATGTCGTCGACGTTCCTGACCAGGCTGCGCGTGGGGGAGCTGCTCGTCGACGCGAAGGGCGTCTCGCGGCTCGTGAGCCGTCAGGTCGGCGTGTGGCCGCTCATGGCGTTCACGGCCGCGGGGCTGGGCGCGATCGTCGTGGCGGTGCTCGTGTCGCCGGACCTCCGGGAGCTGATCGACCTCCTTGGCACCCGGCTCCTCGAGCTGGTCGGCCTGCGTTAGCCGCGCCGCCTTAATATCCAGGAAAGGCGCACACGTCGGTGCCGGGATAGCGCCGGAACCGTGACAATCACCGGGCCGTGCGCATCGAGGCCCAGACCGAGCTCGTGGCCACCCGTCCCGACGTGTGGGCGCTGCTCGCCGAGCCGGAACACCTCGCCGACTGGTGGCCCGCCTACGCGTCGATCCGTCCCGACCGCCGCGGCGTGACGGAGGGCGCCCGCTGGCACGTCGTCCGCGGGGGCTCGATCGGCTTGCTGCGGAGGCCGGAGTCGGTCGGAACGGTGGTCATAACCGCGGTCGAGCCCGAGCGCCGCCTCGCCTGGCACGACGTCGAACAACGGTTCAAGGCCGAGCTCCTGCTCGAGCCCGCGGCCGAGGGCATGACGCGCGCGAGCCTCACCATCGAGAGCCGCGGGCTCCGCGCCGTGCTCGAAGGCTTGCGCCCCTTGCCCCGGCGAGCGCTCGCCCGACTGCACGCCCTTTGCCAGACTGCTGCCACTCTGTAGAAGCCGAAGCCATGTTCGACCTCCGCTACCACGTTGCATCCCTCGCCGCCGTCTTCGTCGCGCTCGTGATCGGCATCCTCGTCGGCGTCGCCATGAGCGGCAAGGTGGACGACGCCGAGAAGCAGGCGCTGAAGAGCGACGTGAACCGCCTCGAGGCGCAGCTCGACGCCGCGAGCCAGGGCCGCGCCAAGGTCTCGCGCGAGCACACGGCGCTGCGTGCGTTCATCAAGAACGCGTACCCGATGCTGATCGCGGACAGGCTGCACGGAACGCGCGTCGCGGTCCTCTTCGTGGGGCCGGTCGACGCGGGCGTCATGCAGCAGATCGAGCAGGCGGTTTCGGACGCAGGCGGCCCAGCACCGATGCGCCTGCGCGCGCTGAAGGTTCCGATCGACCCGACGAACCTCGACGGTCACCTCGACGGCGACCTGGCCCAGTACAAGACGGCGGGCCTCGACGACCTCGGCCGCGAGTTCGCGCACGAGCTCGTGAACGGCGGCGACACGCCCGCCTGGGACGCCCTCACCTCGCAGCTCGTGGAGGAGAAGGCCGGGAGCTTTCGCAAGCCGGTCGACGGCGTCGTCGTCGCGCGCACGGTCAAGCCCCAGAGCGCTCCGACGGCGACGTTTCTCTCCGGGGTCTATGCGGGCCTGGGCGACGCCGCGGTCCCGGTGGTCGGGGTCGAGCCCTCCGGGGTCAGCCGCTCCGCAGTTCCAACCTGGAGCCAGGACGGGATGTCGACTGTCGACGACATCGACGCGCCCGCGGGACGCCTTGCGCTCGCGCTGCTCCTGGCCGGCGGCTCGGCCGGGAACTACGGCCTGAAGGCCCGCGCCGACGACGGAATCGTGCCGCCGATCGAGGCGCAACCGGGTGACTGACCCCGCAGCGGTCCTCGTCGCCGCCCGCGGCGAGGAGGCCACGATCGCTGCAACGGTGGCGGCACTCCAGGAGCAGTTTCCCACCGCGGAGGTAATCGTCGCCGACGACGGGTCTCGCGACGCCACGGCCGACGAAGCGGAGCGAGCGGGAGCGCGCGTGCTCAGGCTGGCCAGGCGCGGCAAGGGACAGGCGCTCACGCTGGCAGAGCGGGCCGCCCCGGCCGGCTCGCTCGTGCTCGCGGACGCGGACCTCGTGGGAAACCTCGCGCCGCTCGCGCAGACGGTCGACGACGTGACGATCGCAGCGTTCGCCGAACGCCGCGGCGGCGGCTTCGGAATCGCCAAGGACGTCGCTCGAAAGCTCATCCGCGCGCGCTCCGGCTACACCGCACAGGAGCCGTTGTCCGGTCAGAGACACGTGAGCGCGGCCGCACGGGAGGCGTGCTTCCCGGTCGCGGCCGGGTTCGGCTGCGAGGTGCGGATGACGATCGACGCTGCCCGGAAGGGCCTCCGTGTCACAGAGCTCGTGCTCCCGCTCTCGCATCAGGAGACGGGACGCGACCTCGCCGGGTTCGCGCATCGCGGGCGCCAGCTCCTGGACGTCGTCCTCGCCTCGGGCCCGCTCGCGGTCAACCACCAGGGCCTCCGGTTGCCCGTGGTCGGCTGGATGCTCGGCCTCCGCCGCGATCCAGTCGTCGCCGCGGTCGCCGCGATCGGCCTCGCCGACGACGTGTGGTCAGGCCCGGAGCGAGGGTTCCGGCGACACCTGCGCGCGGGGCGGACGACCGGTGTCCTCAAGCTGGTCGGCATCCCGCTCGTCGGCCTCGCCGCCACGCGCAAGCTCTCGGGCGCGCTCCTCGTCGGGCTCGCTGCGAACTTCGTCAACCAGCTCGACACGCGCCCTGGACGCGCGCTGAAGGCGTACCTCGCCGGCGCCGTCCTCGCCGGAGCGCCTGTTCGAAGCGCCGTCTTCCTACTGCCATACGATCTCTGCGAGAAGACGATGCTCGGAGACGCAGGGTCGAACGCGCTGGGCGCGATGCTAGGCTTGAGTTCCGTGAGTCGACTCACGGGACGAAGCCGTTGGCTGGCGATCGGGGCGCTGGCCGGGCTGACCCTCCTCGGTGAACGTCGCTCTCTCGGCGCGCTGATCGAACGCACGCCGGGGCTCCGCACGCTCGACCGCCTCGGGCGGCCCGCGTGACGCCGACGAAGTACGTCTTCGTCACAGGCGGGGTCGTCTCGTCCCTCGGGAAGGGCATCACCGCAGCCTCGCTCGGACGCCTGCTCAAGTCGCGCGGCCTGAGCGTCCAGGTGCAGAAGTTCGACCCGTACATCAACGTCGACCCGGGGACGATGAGCCCGTTCCAGCACGGCGAGGTGTTCGTGACCGAGGACGGGGCCGAGACCGACCTCGACATCGGCCACTACGAGCGCTTCGTCGACGAGAACCTCTCGCGCAACGCGAACCACACGTCCGGCTCGATCTGGTACGCCGTGCTCCGCAAGGAGCGCAAGGGCGAGTACCTGGGCTCGACCGTCCAGGTGATCCCGCACATCACGAACGAGATCAAGGAGCGGATCCGCCGCGCGTCCGACGCAACCCCAACGGACGTCGTGATCAGCGAGGTGGGAGGGACCGTCGGCGACATCGAGTCTCTGCCGTTCCTCGAGGCCATCCGCCAGTTCCGGCGTGAGGCCGGTCCGGAGAACGTGCTCTACCTCCACGTCACATACGTGCCGTTCGTCGACTCGGCGGGGGAGCTGAAGACGAAGCCGACGCAGCACTCCGTGAACGAGCTGCGCCGCATCGGAATCCATCCCGACATCGTCGTCTGCCGCACGAAGGACGAGCTCGCGACCGACCTGCGCGAGAAGATCGCGATGTTCGCCGACCTCGAGCCGCAGGCGGTCGTCGTCAATCGCGACGTCCCGGATGTCTACCTCGTCCCGCAGGAGCTTCAGGCGGAGGGGCTCGACGAGATGGTGTGCGAGAAGCTTGGGCTCGCGACGAAGGCGCCCGAGCTCGGGGAGTGGGCCGAGCTCACGGAACGCATCGCCGAGTGCCGCGGCGAGGTCAACATCGGCCTCGTCGGGAAGTACGTGAAGCTGCACGACGCGTATCTCTCGGTGCACGAGGCGCTCAAGCACGCGGGCATCCACCACGGCTGCGGTATCCGGGTGAGCTGGATCGACGCCGAGGGCATGTCGCTCGAAGAGGCCGAGGCGGAGCTCGAAGGCGTCGACGGCGTGCTCGTCCCCGGTGGTTTCGGGTCGCGCGGCTGGGAGGGGAAGATCCTCGCCTGCCGCGTCGCCCGTGAGCGTGGCATTCCGTATCTCGGGATCTGCCTCGGGATGCATGTCGCGATCTCCGAGTTCGCGCGCCACGTCGTCGGGCTCGACGGCGCCAATTCGACGGAGATGGATCCCGAGACGCCGTTCCCCGTGATCGACCTCCTGCCCGAGCAGAAGGAGATCGAGGATCTCGGTGGCACGATGCGCCTCGGCGCCCAGGCGGTCGAGCTCGCGGACGGGACCCGGACGCGCGAGACGTACGGCGGACAGGCGATCGTGCTCGAGCGCCACCGCCACCGTTACGAGGTCAACAACGACTTCCGCGACCAGCTCGTCAAGGCGGGGCTCGTCATCTCGGGCACGTTCCAGGGCGGCCGCCTCGTGGAGATCATGGAGCTGCCCGACCACCCGTGGTTCGTGGCGAGCCAGTTCCATCCGGAGTTCAAGTCGCGGCCCACACGGCCGGCGCCGCTCTTCCGCGACTTCGTCGGGGCAGCGGCCGTGCGCGCGGCCGATCGCAACGCTGTGCCTGCCGTCACCAGCGCCTAGCGCGCCATAAGATCGCGGCGTGGCTCAGGACGACGTCGTCTCGCTGTTTACCGAGCTCGCCGCGCTGCCGAGCCCGCCCGGCGACGAGCGCGCCGTGGCGGATGTCGTAGGCGAGTACATGCGCAACCTCGGGCTCGACGTGACCGAGGACGACGCGGGAGCGCGGATCGGTTCCAACGCCGGGAACCTCTATGCGCGCGTCGAAGCGACGGACGGCGGCACGCCGCTTTTCCTCTGCGCCCATCTCGACACGGTTCCGCCCGAGGCGGGCATCGACCCGGTGCTCGAGGACGGGGTCATCCGCAACGCTGCGGGAACGATCCTGGGCGCCGACAACAAGTCCGCGGTCGCGGTCATGCTCGAGGCGACGAGGCGGCTGTTGGCCGAGAACCGGCCGCACGGCGGGCTCGAGCTCCTCTTCACGCCCAAGGAGGAGGTCGGCCTGTACGGCGCGGCTGCGTTCGACCACGAGCGGCTGCACGCGCAGGTGGGGTACGTCTACGACCAGGCGGCGCCGATCGGCGAGGTCATCCTCGGCGCGCCGTACTCGCATTCGATGGAGGTGAAGCTCCACGGACGCGCCGCGCATGCCGGCATGTATCCCGAGGAAGGCCGCTCGGCGATCGCAGCCGCGGCGAAGGCGATCGCCGACTTCAAGCTGGGGCGCGTGGACGACGAGTCGACCGCGAACGTTGGGGTGATCGGCGGCGGAACCGCGGGCAACATCGTCCCCGAGTGGTGCACGTTCCTCGCCGACGTGCGCTCCCACGATCCGCTGAAGCTCGCCGACCTCGTTCGCGAGATGCTCGAGTCGATCACGTTCGCGGCGAGCCTCGAGGACTGCCAGGTCGAGACCAACGTGCACAAGAGCTACAACGGCTACCGGTTCAAGCGCGACGACGAGGCGATTCGGATCGCGAGCGTGGGGCTCGAGCGGGCCGGATTCGAGCCGACGTTCGCGCTGAGCGGCGGAGGGGCGGACGCGAACGTCTTCAACGAGCGTGGGCTCGCCTGCGTCAACCTCGCGAACGGCATGGCCGACATCCACACGCCCGACGAGCACATCTCGGTACAGGACCTGGAGCGGATGGTCGACGTCACGCTCGCGCTCGTGGACGTGGCCCGCGAGACGGATGCCGCTTAGCCTGCGGCGCGGGACGGTGACCGCGATCGTCGAGGAGGTGGACGGGCTCGCGCGGATCGAGGTCGACGGTGAGGCATGTGTGGCGTATCCGGGCCTGACCGGTCCCGTCGAGTTGGGGGACGACGTGCTCGTGAACGTGCAGGCGCGCGACCTCGGGCTCGGCTCGGGTGGCTTCGACGTCCTGCACGCGAACCTCACGCGAGGGCTCGGCCTGGGCGCTGCGCAGGGAGCGCATGTGATGACGCTCCCGTACACGCCCATCCAGGCGGCAGTGCGCTTCGTCGAGGAGGACGGTGCGCTCGCCGAGAGCCTGGACGGGATGCCCGTCGTCTGTTGCTCGCTCCACTCTCAGGTCGTGCCTGCGGCGGCGGGAGTGGGCGAGGGTGTGCGCGTCGCGTACGTTCAGCTCGCCGGCGGGGCGTTGCCTGTCTCACTCTCGGACTCCGTGCGGGCGTTGAAGGAGCGCGGCCTCGTCGAGACCGCGATCGCGGCGGGGGCGTGCGTCGGCGGCGACGTCCAGGCCGTCGGCGTGGCGTCGGCGCTGGCCTGGTCCGCAGCGCGAGGATTCGACGTCGCGATCTGCTCGATCGGCCCGGGCATCGTCGGCACCGCCTCGCCGCTCGGACACGGCGGTCTCGCGGCGGCGGATGCTGCCAACGCAGCGAGCGCACTCGAAGGCTCGCCGGTGCTCGCGGTGCGCGTCTCGGAGCGCGACGCGCGGGAGCGGCATCGAGGCGTTTCCCATCACACGCAGGCCGTGCTGGAGCTGGCGATCGGCCGGCGGACGGTCGCGTGGCCGGCGGGGCTCGAGGCTCCCGACTGGCTCCAGGAGCGCGAGGAGGTGGACGTCTCCGGTTGGCAGGACGCATGCGAGGGGCTGCCGCTCGAGCACATGGGTCGTGGGCGCGCCGACGATCCCTGGTTCTTCGCGTCGGCGTTCGCGGCCGGCAACCTCGCGCGAGGCAAACTGGGCTAGGTGGAGGAGCGCGCGTTCGGCCCCGTGGTCGGCCTCGGGTCGTCGAGGACGTTCGACGCCGATGTCGAGCTCGCGCGACGAGTGGTCGACGCGACGCACGATTCGGGGTGCCGGCTCTACGACACATCTCCGATGTACGGCTCCGAAGAGGCGCTCGGGCTCGCGCTCGGGCCGTACCGCTCCGAGTCGGTCGTCGCGACGAAGATCTGGGCGGGCTCGCTCGAGGAGGGCCGGGCACAGTTCGAGAATCAGCTGCGCTGGTTCGGGCGCGTCGAGATCGAGCAGGTGCACAACCTCGTCAGCTGGGAGGCGCACCTGCCGTGGCTCGAACAAGAGCGTGAGGCCGGTCGGATCGGCCGGATCGGCGTGACCCATTGGCAGGCGTCGGCGTTCCCGGAGCTTGCCCGTGCGCTGAGGACGGGCCGGTTCTCCGTGCTCCAGGTGCCGTACAACCCCCTCGAGCAGGACTCCGCCCGAGAGCTGCTACCGCTCGCCGAAGAGCTCGGCGTGGTGGTGATCGTCATGCGCCCGCTCGGCGACAAGTCGCGGTTGCCGAGCCCGCCGCGCGCGGCCGAGCTCGCTCCGTTGCGTGAGTTCGGCGTCGAGACGTGGGCGCAGGCGCTCCTCAAGTGGGCGCTCTCCGACTATCGGATCGACGCAGTGATCCCCGCGACGCGCAGGCCCGAACACGCCCGCGAGAACGCTGCGGCGGGCGCTCCGCCCTGGCTCGGCCCGGACGAGCGAAAGCTCGTCGAACGCCTCGCCGAGACCTGACCCTTCCGGACCTCGCACCCGGGGCCGGCCGCGGGCCACCCACCAGTTCGATCCTATCCGCGAAAATCACGCGTGTCTGCAGCGAGAATGCGTCGAGAGTGTGAAATGTAGGGTTGCCCGGCCCCAGATGAAGATCGGCGTCGCCAAAGAGATCAAGTCCGACGAGTACCGCGTCGCGCTCACGCCCGCCGGTGCGCGGGAGCTCGCCGACGCGGGTCATGACGTCCTCGTCGAGCAGGGCGCGGGCGAGGGCAGCGCGTTCCCCGACGGGGCGTACGAGGCGGTCGGCGCTCAGATCGTCTCGGTCGACGACGTCTGGGGCGACGCCGAGCTCCTGCTCAAGGTCAAAGAGCCGATTGCGCCCGAGTACGAGAGGCTGCGCGACGGGCTCGTCCTCTTCACGTACCTGCACCTCGCCGCGGACAAGGGCCTCACCCAGGCACTCGTCGAGAGCGGGATCACGGGAGTGGCGTACGAGACCGTCGAGACGAGCAACCGTGCCCTGCCGCTCCTCGCCCCGATGAGCGAGATCGCCGGCCGGCTCGCCGCTCAGGCCGGGGCGTACTTCCTCGAGAAGCCGCTCGGCGGCCGCGGGCTCCTCCTGGGTGGAGTCCCGGGGGTCGCGCCGGGGCAGGTCGTCGTCATCGGCGGGGGCATGGTCGGCTACAACTCCGCGGTCATCGCGCTCGGCCTGGGCGCGAACGTGACGATCATCGAGCGCTCGATCGACCGCATGCGGCACCTCGAAGAGGTGCTCGGCGGCCGGGTCACGCTCCTCATGTCGTCGAGCCTCCAGATCGAGGAGTCCGTCGTGCAGGCCGACGTCGTCATCGGCGCGGTGCTGATCCCCGGTGCGGTCGCGCCGAAGCTCGTCACGCGGGCGATGGTCGCGGGGATGAAGGAAGGCTCGGTCATCGCCGACGTCGCGATCGACCAGGGCGGCTGCTTCGAGACCGCCCGACCGACGACCCACTCGGAGCCCGTGTACGTCGTGGACGGCGTGACGCACTACTGTGTGGCGAACATGCCTGGCGCGGTGCCGATCACAGCGACGAAAGCGCTGACGAACGCCACGCTCCCGTACGTCGAGGCGATCGCGACGCACGGCCTGCCCGAAGCCGTTGGCCGCGACCCGGCCCTGGCACGAGGCGTGAACGTGCTCGACGGCAAGATCACGTACGAGGCCGTCGCTGAGGCGCACGACCTCGACTACGCACCGCTCGAGGACGTCCTCCCGCTGTCGCCGGTCTGACCGGCTACGAGCTCTCGGGCTGCGGCTTCTTCTTCTGCTGCGGGAAGAGCTTCACCACGAGCCACGTCACGCCCGCCGCGAGCGAGATGATCACGACGACGAAGACGATGAGGCCGATCAGGCCGAGGACGGTGTCCATGACCGACCTAGAATAGCCCCATGTCCCGCGCATGCGTCATCGTGCTGGACGCGGTGGGCGCGGGAGAGCTTCCCGACGCGGCCGAGTTCGGCGACGAAGGATCCGACACGCTCGGCAATGTCGCGCGGGCGGTCGGCGGGCTCGACCTGCCCACCCTCGAAGCCTTCGGTCTCGGCAACGTCAAGCCGCTCGAGGGTTGCCCGCCGCAGCCGGGCGCACCGGCCGTCGCGGGCCGACTCGTCGAGCGGTCGAAAGGGAAGGACACGACCACGGGTCACTGGGAGCTGATGGGGATCGTCACGCCCCAGGCGCTGCCGACCTACCCGCACGGGTTCCCGTTCGAGGTGATCGACCCGTTCATGCACCGCACGGGTCGCGGAGTGCTCGGTAACAAGGCGGCGTCGGGCACCGAGATCATCGAGGAGCTCGGCGAGGAGCATCAACGCACGGGCAAGTGGATCGTCTACACGTCCGCGGACTCGGTCTTCCAGATCGCCGCGCACGTCGACACGATCCCGCTCGAGGAGCTCTACAAAGGGTGCGAGATCGCCCGCGAGATCCTGACCGGCAACCACGCTGTGGGCCGCGTCATCGCGCGCCCGTTCGAGGGCGAGCCCGGAAACTACGTGCGAACGCCCGACCGTCACGACTGGTCGTTGAAGCCGGCCACGCCGAACTACCTGACGCTCGTGCGCGAGGCGGGGCACAAGGTGCACGCGGTCGGCAAGATCCGAGACATCTTCGCCGGCGTCGACATCGACGAGACCCACCCGACGAGGTCGAACGTCGACGGCATCAACCAGACGGAGAGGCTCCTGCAGGAGCTCGACGACGGGCTCGTGTTCACGAACCTCGTCGAGACGGACATGCTCTGGGGCCACCGGAACGACCCAGTCAACTTCCATCGCTGCCTCCAGGACTTCGACCGCCGCCTGCCCGACCTGCTAGCAGCGCTGCGCCCAGGTGACCTGCTGATCATCACGTCGGACCACGGCTGCGACCCGACGACTCCCTCGACCGACCACTCCCGCGAGCACGCGCTCCTCCTCGCCTACGTCGAGGGCAAGAACGCTGCCGGCCGGATCCACGAGGGCGAGTTCGCGGACGTCGGAGCGACCGTCAACGCATGGCTCGGGGGCAAGGCCCCGCGCCGGGGCGTTCCCGGCGGGCTCATCGTCGAGAAGTAAACGCGTGATTCGACCCGC